>JANOFJ010000083.1:0-19389 GCA_031413595.1 Novosphingobium sp. | reverse complement strand
GCACGGGGCAAGTCGACCAAGCGCGGCTGGCTCCGCCGTGCGCCTGCTGCCTGATTCGAAGCGGGGCTGACTCGAAGCGGGGCTGAGCCGAAGCGGGCGGGATCTGCGCCCTTCGCGGCTCGCCAATCCGGCCCCACTATTGACACAGCGGTAAGTTACGCGAGATAAGTCTCGTCTGGCAACGCATCAGCGACGATTGCGTTCAAGAGGAACCCCGATGGCCACCAATCCCCAAGTTGAAGCTGCCGCTTTCACCTATCGCACCTCGCCGAACGCGGTCGAGGCGTTGGACGATTGGCGCAAGACCCATGGGCGCGAACTGCCCGTCCATACCCATCCCTGGGATGTCAGCCGCTCCGACATCTATCTTGAGGACCGGTGGCAGCCGATTTTCGCTGAAATGCGCAAATCCGCCCCGATCAACAAGGTAACCGGCACGCCCTATCGCGATTACTGGAACGTCACCACGGTCAAGGCGATCCAACACGTCGAATCGCTGCCCGAGCTGTTCTCATCGTCATGGGAGTTCGGCGGGATCACCATCGGTGACCGCCCGGATGACATGCCCGAGGATCGCAATCTGCCCATGTTCATCGCGATGGACCGGCCCCAGCACACCGGCCAGCGCCGTACCGTGGCGCCCGCCTTCACGCCCACCGAGATGGAGCGAATGGCCGACAGCATCCGCGAGCGCACTGCCGGGGTGCTCGATACTCTGCCGTTCGGCGAGGAGTTCGACTGGGTCGAGAAAGTCTCGATCGAGCTGACAACGGGCATGCTGGCGCTGCTGTTCGGCTTCCCCTGGGAAGACCGCCACCTGCTGACCTTCTGGTCTGACTGGGCTGGCGATGTCGAGATTAGCCTGGCCCATGAACTGAACGAGACGCGCCATGAAATCCTGCTTGAGATGGCACAGTATTTCCAGCGCCTGTGGGTGGAGCGCGTCAATGCGGAACCGACGCCCGATCTCATCTCGATGATGATTCATTCCGAAGCGATGAACCATATGAGCCCGCAGGAATTCATGGGCAATCTGATCCTGCTGATCGTTGGCGGCAATGATACCACCCGCAACACCATGTCGGGCATCGTCCACGCACTCGACCAGTTCCCCGATCAGCGCGCGATCTTCGAGAACGATCCCTCGGTCATTCCCAATGCGGTGCAGGAATGCATCCGCTTCGTCACGCCGCTGGCGCATATGCGCCGCACCGCAACCGCCGATGCCGACCTGTTCGGTCATCAGATCAAGCAGGGCGACAAGCTGATCATGTGGTATCTTTCGGCCAACCGGGATGAGGACGTGTTCGAAAATCCCGACAAACTGATCATCACCCGCGAGAACGCGCGGCGGCATCTGGCGTTTGGCTATGGCATCCACCGCTGTGTCGGGGCGCGGCTGGCCGAGCTCCAGCTCAAGATCCTGCTGGAAGAAATGCACAAGCGGCGCATGCGGGTGCGTGTTACCGGGCATGTCGAGCGGGTTCGAGCCAATTTCGTCCACGGCTTCCGAAAGCTTGGCGTGACGCTGGAAAAATTCTAAGCTCTTCGTGAAACTTTTTGGCGAGGCGCGGCGAACTATGAGCATGGATCAGATTTTACCTCGCCGCCGCTTCATCGGCTGGCTCGGCGCCGCAGCAGCGCTTCCTGTCCTTGCCGCTTGCGGCAGCGGCGCGGAGGCCAAGGTCTATCCGGTGCGCTTCACCGAAGCCGAGTGGCGCAAGCGGCTGACCCCGAAACAGTTTCATATCCTGCGTGAAAAGGGCACCGAAGTACCCGGTACTTCAGCGCTGCTGGGCGAGCATCGGCGCGGTACTTTCGTCTGCGCTGCGGACGGCAACCCGCTTTACGCCTCGGAAACAAAATTTGAGAGCGGCACCGGCTGGCCCAGCTTCTGGCGGCCGCTACCCGGCGCGATTGGCACCTCCACCGATTGGGAAACCGGATTTCCGCGCACCGAAATCCATTGCGCGAAATGCGGTGGCCATCTTGGCCATGTATTCGACGATGGCCCCAAACCGACCGGCAAACGCTATTGCATGAACGGCGATGCGTTAGCCTTTCGTCCGGCCTAACTGGCCGAAAGACTGGCCGTCCGGCCTAACTGGCCGAGAGACTGGCAATCGCGAACAGGGGCAAACCTGGCATCACAGCCAGTGCCATTGCCGAAAATGCCGGTACACGCGCAATTGTTCCGCGCATTTTCTGTGCCAGCCGAAGCCAGCGGCGCAACTGCCATGCCAGCGGCACTGCGGCGATAGCGCAGGCAAGGCCCGAAGCGCGGGCATCAAAGATCGAAACCAGCAGAGCGCCAAACAGCAGCAGCGAATACTCAAACCAGAAGCGCTGCAGCCAGGCGCAGGACTGGATATGGAGGCGCAAAGCGGCAATCAGTCCGATGAGCGGCGGGACCATCATTTGCGCGATCATATCAGGACGATAGGACCAGATCGGCGAACGCGCCGCGGCAAAAGCTACGCCGCCGCCTTGTGGGGCCAGCGCCATGCTTGCGCCCAGCGCAGCCAAGCCAGCCAGTCCCAGCGCCAGCAGCAACGTCAGGCGGGGCATCCGCGGCACCAGGCAAACCAGGCTGGCGCCCAATGCAGCGATGCCAGATCCGGCCACAAAGGCCTCTGAAGCCATTCCGGAGTGGCCCGAGAGGTCGCCGAAGCCGTGCGACAGCGGGAATACGATGAGGCTCGTCAAGGTGACCGCCCACAGGAAATGGACCAGCCAACCCCGTTCGGATGGCTGGGCCAGCCACCGCAGCGCCAGAATCAAGCCAAACAGGATAGCGATCGGGAGCAATTCAAGGCTTGCGCTTAGGACAAGCCCCAGCGCCCCGCCCGCTACCCAGCCGCCATAGCGCGCGCTGCGCGCCATCAGCCCGTTGAGCGCGGCAAGCACACCAACGATCTGCAAGCCGTGCAGGTCGAAACGAAGCAGCTGGAACTGCGCGGTAAACGGAATCGCCAGCGCCAGGGAAAAAGCAGTGTAGAAAATGAGTTCGCTGTCGAACAGGCGCCAGGCGATCCGCCCGGCCAGCAGCATTGCCGCACCCATAGTCAGAAGCGGCACGATGACAGTGGCAATTCTTGCGGCCAAGGCACCTGGCTGTATCGTGCCGCTTATCGCCGGCAAATTGCCGATAACGAATATCGCCGAGACAATCAGCCAGATCACCCCAACTCGCACGAGCAATTCAGCGGTGAAAACGGGCCGGCGACGTTCGGAAAGAATCATGGCGCATCGCCGATTCGCGGACTGCCGATTCGCGCGCTGTTATTCAAGCGGCGCTGGTCAGTGATAACAACGAGCAACGCGGAATCAGGCGTAATTCCGCCAGATCTGCGATCTCCTGCCCGCGCTGCTAGACCCCTAGTCACTTGCGTGCCCCCTGTCCCCTGCGGTCAGATGTGAAGGAAAATGCCTAACCGCTGATTAACGAGGGGGCTCGGCGATGATTGGGATCGACCCGCCTATGCTGAACTCACCAGACCGCGTTGGACTTCTGCAGCCAGCCGGGCCAGCTCATCCAGCCGGAAAACCTGTTCGAACACCAAACCATGCGCCAGCACCCGCCGCCAGCGAACTTTGGCGTAGATCTTCGGCAAGCCTGCAGCCTCGAGCCGCACGCGCTCGCCAATGGCCAGCGGCGAAGGCGATTCGATCAGCGCGCCTTGCTGCGAGATATCGTGCAGCCGCCCGAGCCCACTAGCGCTATCGGCCGAAACCAGCACCGGCAATTGCAGCCGCAGGCGGATCTGGCGCTTGGGGAATAGCCCCGCCTCATCAAGCAGCGAAGACACATCGACCGGACCCTTGGCAAAGCGGAAGCCGGCATGGTTTTCGCGTTGCCAGACCTGCTCGAGCCGGTGAAGCTCCCCATTGCCAAGCTCGAGTTTGAATTTCTCTCCGGGCGAGAGCGAATGAAACAGCCGCGCCTTGATCCCGGTCGCGGAGATATCGCGCAGAACACACAGGAACTCGCCAGCCGGCGAAACCAGCTTGCCAGCGCGCAACATCAGGGCAAAGCGCGGCGCAGTTCGCAGCTCGCCTGGCCCGGTGAAGAAACTTTCGGCTTGATGGCGTAACCCGGCCATTGCTTGCTCCGCAGTGGCCGGGGTCACGCCTTTCGGACCCATCTGCCACGAGGAATGCTAGGCTCTCGTCGCTAACTGGCCTTGAAGCCCGATCTAGGTAAGAAACCCGGGGTCCGCGCCAAGCACGGCTGTCGCGGCGTTCAAGACCTGCACGATGCTGGCCGGATCGAGCTGCAATTGCAGCCCCCGCTGGCCCCCGTTGACGAATACCAGCGCGTGGCCCAGCGCCCGCGCATCCAATACGGTCGGCAAGTGGCGCGACTGGCCGAACGGGCTGATACCGCCGATCCTGTATCCGGTGATCCGCTCGGCATCCGCCGGCGGCATCATTTGCGCGGATTTTCCTCCGAACGAGGCGGCGAGCCGCTTCATCGATACGTCCTGATCCGATGGCACGATCACGCAGACCGGGCGTCCATCGACCAGCGCGAGAAGTGTCTTGAGCACCATCTCCGGTTGCACCCCCAGGGCTTCGGCTGCTTGAAGCCCGCGCGAACGCGAGGCAGCATCGTAATCGTAGGCAACGGGCGTGAAGGCGATGCCAGCTTGTTCGAGCAGTTTTGTCGCCCGGGTTCCCTTGGCCACAGCAATCCCCCTAAAGCAGCGACTTGCCCATCCGGATCATCGGCACCACCACGCCCGCGATCGGTTCGGTGCGGACATCCTCGATCTCGTGATAGCCGCAGGTCCGGTAGAGCGCGGCGCCGGCCAGCGTCGCCATCATTTCAACCTTGCTGAAGCCATAGACTCGGGCCGCATCCTCGCAAGCGCCAAGGATCTGGCGGCCGACCCCGCGCCTTGCAAACTGCGGATCGGTGTACATCGCCCGGATCCGCGCCGCATCGGTTGCCGGATCGAGTGCATAGGGTTCGCGTGCGACTATGCTGGCATCGCCGCCATACAGCGTCGAGCGCCAGCTCCAGCCGCCACAGCCCGCGATTACCCCATCCGCTTCGACCAGCAAATAGGTGCCATCGCGCACCAGCTGCGTATCCAGCCCCATCACATGCTGGCTGGCGGCGATCTCTTCTGGAGTCAGGAAGTCGCTCTGCAATTGGCTGATCGCTCGTCCCATCAGCGCGTTGAGCTGCTCCAGATCGGCTTCCGTCGCAACGCGGCAAGTAAGGGCGCCCATGTCCGGCTAATACCCGGCAACGCTGCCAAGGTTGAGCCGCGGGTCGATCGATCCATAAAGCGTATTGCGACCCAGCGGACGCTGCTCCAATCCCGGCGCGCCCACCAGGATTGCGGCGATGTGATTGCCATATTCGATCTCGCTCACTTTGTGGCCCTTGGCTTTGAGCGCCGCAATCGTGTCGGCGCTCAGGGCATGGCGCTCATAATGGATCACATCGGGAAACCATTGATGGTGGATCCGGGGCGCATCGACCGCTTCCTGCAGCTGCATCTTGTGGTCGATCACATTCATCATGACCTGCAATACGCCGGTCGGAATGCGGCTCCCGCCCGGCGTGCCGAGCACCATGAACAGCTTGTTGTCGCGGGTGACGATCGTCGGCGACATCGAGCTGAGCGGGCGTTTGCCCGGCGCGATTGCGTTGTTCTGGCCCTCGACCAGCCCGTACATGTTGGGCGAACCTGGCTTGGCCGAAAAATCGTCCATCTCGTTGTTGAGGATGATCCCGGTGCCATCGGGCGTTACCCGCGCGCCGAACCAGTCGTTGAGAGTATAGGTCAGCGACACCGCGTTGCCGGCCTTGTCGACAATCGAAAAATGGGTTGTGTTGCTGCCCTCGCGCCCAAAATCTGCCCCTGAAAGACTGGCCGAGGCGGTTGCAGTCTGTTCGGAAATTCCGGCCCGCAAACTGGCCGCATAGGCTTTGTCGATCAAGCGCGCAGAATCATTTCGCACAAACGCCGGGTCGCCGAGCTTGAGGTTCCGGTCATGGTAAGCCCGCCGCAATGCTTCGACGGTGTAATGCACCCCTTGCGCCGAATGAAACCCAAGCGCGCCGATCGGATAGGCCTCAAGAATATTCAAGGTTTCACACAGCACCACCCCGCCCGAGCTTGGCGGCGGCGCGGAGATGATCTGGAAACCGCGGTAATTGCATTCCAGCGGGGCGAGTTCCCGCGCCTTGTAACTGGCAAAATCGGCTTTCGTCATGATCCCGCCGTTGCGGCTTGATGCAGCGACAATCCGTGCCGCAATAGGGCCGTTGTAGAATGCGTCTGCCCCGCCCTTGGCAATCAGCTGCAGCGATCGCGCCAGATCAGCCTGAACCAGCCGGTCGCCCGCCTGCCAGCTCTTGCCCTTGTTCAGAAAAATCGCCGCACTGGGCCGATCCTTGCGGAAATCATCTGCTCCCTCATTGAGCATATCGGCATCGCCCTGATCGAGCACGAAGCCTTGGCCCGCAAGCCGGATCGCAGAAGCCATCAGCGCCTTGCGCGGCAGCGTCCCGTATTTTGTCCGGGCCAGCTCCAAGCCGGCGACCGTCCCCGGTATGCCAACCGCGCGGTAGCCGCGTGTGCTGAGCAGCGGAATCACCTGACCCTGCGCATCGAGATACATATTGGGAGTAGCGGCCTGCGGCGCGGTCTCACGGAAATCGATGAAAGTGGTGCGGCCATCGGCAAAGCGGACCGTCATGAACCCGCCGCCGCCCAGATTGCCGGCCTCCGGAAAGGTCACCGCCAGGGCATAGGCGACGGCGATGGCGGCATCGACCGCACTGCCGCCCTGCTTGAGCACCGCGACGCCGGTATCGGACGCCAACCGGTGCGCGGATACGACCATACCGTTCTTCGCCGCGGCCGGTTGCGGTGAAGCGGCAAGCACAGGGTTGGCAACAAGGGCGAGGGAAACGAGTGCGGCAAGCGCGGTACGCAATAGACGGATCATGCGGCCCCTCCACGGATTGAGGCGAGCGTGCTGAATGGCAGAAAAGCAAGGGGCGGGGAAGCTCGCGCCGCCCCGCCCCTCACAATTTCAGGCCTTCAGGCCAGGATTAGTACTTGATCTTGACGCGGGCGTACCAGAAGCCGCCGTTCATGCCGAACGGTCCGCCGTTGCGCGGATAGATCTGGCCATCGCTACTGCCGCCGGTGATGGGGAGCAGGCCGATCGAGTTGTTGTTCAGCTTGTCAGGGAAGTTGTTGAACAAATTGTTCGCACCCACCGTGATTCCAAGCTGCTCAGACAGGTGGTAGGTCACATCGATATCGGTCGTGAACTTGGAACCGAAACGCTGGAGCGGCCCGCCATTGGCACCATTGGTACCAGCGCTGTTGCCATAGTCGATCGCGTTAATCCACGAACCATAGTAGCTCTGACGTGCCGTCAGGCTGAACTTCTCTTGCGAGTAGCTGGCGGTGAAGTGGGCAACATCGTGCGGGGCCAGATTGCCGATGGTGGCAATCTGTGCGCCGCTAATCACGTTGGCGTCGGCCGAAAGCACCTTGTTGCTGTTGTGATTGTAGGCCAGCGCGAGGTTGAGCTTACCACCAAAAGCGTCGGTTTTGTAAGTCGCCACCACGTCGATCCCTTGGGTGCGGGTCGACAGACCATTGGTGAAGTAGCTCACGTTACCGCCAGGCTCGCCGCCAAAGATCGTGTTTAGTGCCGGGCTCGCGAGGAGGTCCGCCGTTGTGACCTCAAAGGGCTGCGTGATGAAGATCTTATCGCGCACCTTGATATTGTAATAGTCCACCGTCAGGCTCAGACCGCTCGTCAGCTCGGCAGTGACGCCCACGCCGAAGTTGGTCGACTTTTCAGGCGTCAGCGCTTTTGCGCCGTAGTAAATCGACGCAGCGCTGTCGACCGGGAAGGTGCCGGTCTGGATCGACACGCCGCCAATGAAATTGGTGGTCAGGGTCGAGTTGTGCTGCTGACCCGGCGACGGGGCGTGGAAGCCGGTACCCACCGTGCCACGGATCGCGAACCCAGGAATGAATTCGTAGCGGGCATTGACCTTGCCGACCGAGGCTGAACCGAAGGTGTTGTAATGTTCGTAGCGACCTGCAAGACCGATGGTGAACTGTTCGGTAATGTCGGTTTCGGCACCGACATAGAACGCAACGTTGCGCTGGCTCCACGTTCCGGACTGCGACGGGCTGACACCGCCGTAACCCGAGGCACCGCCCTGGGCATAAGCCTGATAGTCAGAGGTGGTCAGCTGGTAGGTTTCCTTGCGGAATTCAAACCCGCTCGACAGCGTGATCGGCTCGGCGAAGCCGACTTCGATCGGATAGGTCAGATCGAGGTTGGCGTTGAATTCCTTCTGCGCCTGGCGTCCGAAATCGAAGCTGGTCTGCGTGGGCTGGTTCGTGAGATTCGGCGAGGCCGGATTGTTCGGGCTGAATGCCGTGTTCAATGAATTGTACATCGACAGGTCGAGCGTATTGCGACCGGCCGAAACCGACAGGTCATAGGTCATTTCACCCATCGAACCCTTGATCCCGGCAGCGCCCCACAGCTCTTGCACTACGCCAACGAAGACCGGCGTAAAGCCGGCCGGGTAGAGACTGCGGAAATAGGGATCGCTCGTCGCACCGCAGCCGAGCGGGTCAACACCCGAGGCGTGAAAGTTGAGGAAGCTCCGGGGGCACACCAGGATATAATTGTTTGCCGCAATCGTCGCGGCCGTTTGCCCGGTTGGACTAATCAGATTCGACCCCGTCGAATCGAGGATCGCCGCGGTGGAGGAGCGGTAGTTGAAGCTCTGCTCCGCCGTGTTCTTCGCCGCATTGCCAACCACATAAAACTTGGCGTTATCCGAAATGTCGAGGCCACTGTTGAACAGCACCTTCCAGCCATGGTTGGGTGAATTGCCCCAGATCTGCGCAGGCAGCGGGTAGTACGGCAGCAGTCCAACGTTACCCGGATTCTGCGCGGCAAAAGCCAGTGCTTGGGGGCGGGTCACGCCGCGGCTGGTGCGGCCATCGTCGTTATATTCGCCCGAAATGTTGATGAATCCGCTGTCGCCCAGCTTGAAGCCGCCATTGGCGGCAATCTGGTAGCTCTTGCCATCGCCGTCTTGAAAGTGCTGGCCGTAGCGAGCCTGTAATTCCATCCCCTCGCTGTTGTCGCGGATGCCGTAGTTCATCACCCCGGCGATCGCGTCCGAACCGTATTGCGCCGTGGCGCCATCGCGCAGGATCTGCACGTTGCTGATCGCGATTGCCGGAATCGAGCTGATATCCGCGCCCTGCGAGCCAAAGCCCAGGCCAGTATCGCCAGTCGTATTCACTTGAACAAGGGCCGAACGGTTGAGACGCTTGCCGTTGATCATGACCAGGATGCTGTCCGCCGCCTGACCGCGCAGCGAGGGCGTGCGGACGAAGGTCGAAGCGTCAGCAATCGTGTTCTGCGCAACGAAGAACGACGGAACGACGCTCTTCAACACATCCAGAAGATTGGAAGAAGCCTGGGTCGACAGCTCCTGAGTGCCGATAACGTCAACCGGCGAGGCCGAATTGGTCGACGAGCGATCGGTCCGGCGGGTTCCCAGAACAATAATGCTCTCAGCCGCCTCCTGATCGTCGCTGGCTGCGGTATCTTGCGCAAGCGCGACACCGGGAATAGCCATGGTTGAGACGATTGCCGAACTGGTCAGCAGCACGGATTGCAACACCCGCTTGTGCAGAAGAATTTTCATAAGTTCCCTCACTCTGAATTATGCTCGTCTTTATGACGCGAGCTGCCAGTTTTGCCGGCGATGCGTTGTCTACACCCGATTTGTTCGCAATGTCCACCCGCAAGCTTGAAACAGCGCCAAGTCCGTCAACCTTAAGGCGCGGGCCGCCGGAGATAGTGGTGCGCGACGCAGTCCGGAGCGAGCCGGTCTCACCACCAAATTCCCTGTTATATGGGAATTTACAGGGAATTTTTCGCAATTTGGGTGATTTACTGCGCCGCACACGGAGCCAAGGCCCCGAAATCCCACAGTTATTTCGTGATATTCCCTACTCCAAAGAACAGGGAATTTTTTCAGAATAGCAGGGAAAATATTTCTCGGAACAGGGTGACACAAACCAGTATCAGGGACGTAACTTTCTGGGGGAAACCTGCGCAGCAGTTTATTCTTGCGCCTACTCTGCTAGGGAAATGCTGTTCGTCGGGAGATAAATGGTCCGGATGGGGCTGCGCCTGATCCAAAGCCGAGGCTGCGCCTCAAAGCCGGGGTTGCGCCCCATCAGCGAGGCGCGGCCTCAACAGTCAGGATAGCATCCTGACGCCAGGGCTATCCCACGGCATTCCTGCCCAAGGACGACAAGATCACCCGGCTCCATGCGCAATCTGCCCGCATCGAGGCTGGGCACGCGTGGCTGCCGCAGCAGGCGCCGTGGCTGGAGGGTCTGCGGATCGAGTTCGCGAGCTTTCCGCAAGGGCGACACGATGATCAGGTCGACAGCATAAGCCAGTTCCTTGCCTGGCATTTTGAAAGCAAAGGCAAGAGGAGGAGGATGATCAGACTTGGGGGCTTCTGAGCGCGTTGCGGTTTGGGAATCAGAGAACATCGTCAAGGATCGGATGTCGTTCACCGCCTGCTCCGCAGCCGTTTTGGCGCTTGAGCTTTTGGGTCTCGTCTTCGTTCCTTCGTCACTACGACGAGGCCCAAACGCACCTTAAATTGCAACCTTAAATCTGGGCCATAGGTGCTGACGGGGAACAGGCGAGACCTATTGTCCTTTACCTAGGTTCGGCTAAGCTGCGCTATCCTTTTGCTGAGGAGTAGCGCCGTGCCAAATGTTCATGTCCCTGATGCGTTTGCAAACGATCCGTCGGCCTATGTGTGGAGCCACTACGCACCCGAGATTGCGGGCGGCGCGGGTAGCTATATTCAGGCCGTTTACACCAAATCGCTGCTCTCGCTGCGGGAACTGGAAGCGGCCCGGATGCGCACCGCACAGATTAACGGCTGCGAGCTGTGCATCGGGATGCGCTCGGACCGGGATCTGGGCGGGTTTCTTGAAAAATCAGGCGTTGATCCAAGGCAAGCTGTCAGCGCCCGCGGTGATCCGGTTCCGGATGAACGGTTCTATGCAGAAATTGAGAACTGGCGCGATGCAACCTGTTTCTCCCCGCGCGAGCGGCTGGTGATCGAATATGCCGATCGCATGGGCAGCGCTCCCAAGACGATCAAGAATGACGAAGATTTATGGACTCAAATGCATGCACTTTTCAGCGATGCTGAAATTGTCGACATGACGTTTTGCATCGGCGCCTGGATGGCACTTGGCCGCCTGACCCATGTGCTCGACCTTGATAGCGTGTGTCTGCCAGCAGCGAGATTCGAAGCGGTTTGACTAGGCCGGCCCGCGCTTTTGAAGATCTGCAGCTTGGCGAGCGCCGGCAATCGCAGGAGATTGCCGTCACCCAGGCAGAGATCGTCGCATTTGCGCGCCAATACGATCCGCAGTGGTTTCATAGCGACGTGATCGCGGCCAGGGATTCGCATTTTGGCGAAGTCGTGGCGAGTGGAATCCAGGTCCTTGCGCTCTGGCGGCAACTGGATCACCAGATCAACGGGGATATCGACTTTGTCTGCGGGATCGGCTTCGATGACCTTCGGCTCAAAACTGCACTGCGGGCAGGAGACGCGGTGCACGTCACTTCGGAAATAACCGGGCTGACGGCTTCGCGCTCGGGCAAGAATCGCGGGACGGCGATGACGCTGTACAAGATGATCAATCAGGCCGGAGAAACCGTGGTCAGCTTTACCAGCATCAATCTGGTTTACACCCGCGCCGGCCGGGCTGCCACCTGATCGACCAGCAGATCGGCCTGTGCCCGCGCATGTGCCATCGCTGCTTGCACTACTTCTTCCGGCCCAAAGGTCCCGGCAACACGCACTGCATGAATGTCTGTAACGCCGATGAAACCCAGCCATGTGCGCAAATAGGATAGTTGGAAATCAAGCACGTCAATTTCTGGGCTGGTGCCGAATGGCATCGCGCTGGCCGCAACAATGATGGCGGTCCTTCCAGCGGCAAGCCCTTCGACGTTGCCTGCGGCGTCGTTGCGGAATGTCAGGCCCGGATGGGTCACCAGATCGACATAGTGCTTCAGCCGGTAGGGCAAGCCAAAATTCCACATTGGCGCCGTGAACAGCCAGCTATCGAACGAGAGAAAATGATCGGCGATTGCCCGCAGCTGGCCCCAAGCCTGTTGCTGTTCTGGGGGCACCGGTTCGCCCATCAGCAGCCCATAGCGCCCCTCGATTGCAGCCCGATCAAACGGCGGAAGCTCAGCATCGAACACGTTGAGCGTGGCTATCTCCAGTTCCGGGATAGCGGCCGTCAGACGCTGCAGGACATGGCCGCCAATTGCTCCGGATCTGGACCGGGAACCGCGCGGGCTTGCCTCGATATGCAGCAATCGCTTCATGCTTGTGCGATCCCGATAACCACCATTCCATCGACAATCGATACTGGCCAGGTGCGAATGGGCTGGTCGGTCAGCGTGCCTGAGGGGCATCCATCCCGCATATCGAAGCGCACGCCGTGCAGAGGGCAGAAAATATGTACCGCCTTCATCTTGCCGCCCTCAAGCGTTTGAAATGCGTGGCTGCACCGATTTTCGATCGCAAAGATGCCATGCGCGGTCCGGGCAACCAGAATGGACTGACCATTGACGTCAAAAGCGCGATTGGTGCCGATCGGCAATTCCGCTTCTGCGATAAGTGAAATCAAGTCTGACACCCCCGGCTCCTGCCATATTGCCGTTAACCCGATTCCGGCCGGGAAGCGATAAAAAAGACAGGCATGATTGTTTTTTGCTGGCTTTGTGCTAGCCAATGGCGCTGGAGCTTGGAAGGAGTGCGGCATTGGACGCAAGCGCGATCGATCGGGTTAAGGACCAGATGAATTTTGAGACCGCGCGCATCGCGCCGCCTCAAGGTTTTCCTAAGCTGGCGGACATCCCTGCCGGCCGATATGTCGATCCCGAATTCCTCGCGCTGGAGCAGGAAGGCCTGTGGAAACGGAGCTGGCTCTATGGCGCGCATGTAGATCAGTTGCCCGAACCGGGAAGCTGGTTGCTGACCAGAAATACAGGATCGCCGATCCTGATTGTCCGTGATCTGGGCGGCACCATCCGGGCCTTTTACAACACCTGCCAACACCGCGGCGGACCGCTTGTGAAAGAGGATAAGGGGCAATCGCGGGGGTTCGTGTGTGGCTATCACGGGTGGAGCTATACGCTTGAAGGAGAACTGACCGCAGTTCGTGACAAGCGTGACTTCGTTGACTTCGATTTTGCCTGCCGCTCGCTTGTTTCGGTGCGCTGTGAAACACTTGGCGGCTGGATATTCATCAATGAAGACCCCGGGGCAGCACCGCTGATCGAGTCACTGGGACCGATTGCCACGGAACTTGCCCAGTTTCAGCCCGGCAATCTGATGCTGGTGGATTCTCGCGGTTATGATGTTGCCTGCAACGTCAAAGTCCTGCTTGATGCGTTTCTCGAAGTCTATCATCTCAAATCGATCCACCAGAACACGGTGGACCGCTTTCTTGATCACCGGGGCACCGCAATCACGCTTTGGCCGGGCGGACATTCGCGCATGACAACGCCCAATCGCCGGCCCGACTGGATTGATCCGGGAACCAAAGGCATGCCCGTGATACCAACTGTCACGGAAATCCCGCGGGACAATAATGTCAGCTACAACATCTATCCCAACATTGTGATGCCGCCATCTTCGTCCGGCCTGCCGATGCTGGTTTTCTGGCCGCGAACGGCAACCACAATGCGGATTGAATGTCACTGGTTTGGGCCGCGGATTGCGCAAGAGGATTTGTCACCCTTGTGGCAGACCCGCATCGATAACTTTGAACGCATCCTGTTTGAAGACACGCAATTTGCCCCCCAGATTCAGGAATCGGTTGAATCGCCCGGCTTCAGGGGCATACCGCTCAATTATCAGGAACGACGCATTTACCACTGGCATGAAGAGTTGGATCGGCGGATCGGTTTGAACCGGGTTCCGCCTCATCTGCGCGTTGAGCCGCTTCTGGAAAATTGGATCGAGACCGTATGAGCGTTGGGCAGCAAATTGATGCCGAGGACAAGGCGCGGCCACGCTTTGGGTTCACGAATGAAGAGCTGGCGGCGCATCCCACAGTCTACCGCGATGATTTGATGAAAGATCAGACCGTCATCATAACCGGCGGCGGGACCGGAATGGGCAAGGCGATGGCATTTCTGGCCGCGCGTCTGGGCGCCAATGTCGTCCTGTGCGGCCGGACGGCCACGAAGCTCGAGGAAGCGCAGGCCGCCATAGAGCAACTGGTGGGACGGCTTGCAATGGTTGTGCCGATGTCGATCCGGGATCCGGATCAGGTCGAGGCGATGCTCGATGCAGTGCTCGATCACTACGGCAGGATCGACACGCTGATCAACAACGCGGGCGGACAGTTCCCGCAAAACGCGATCGATTTCAGCCGCAAGGGCTGGCTCGCCGTGATGGATCTCAATCTCAACGGCACCTGGTGGATGATGCAGGAGACTGCAAAGCGCTGGATCGCTGCTGGCAAGCCGGGCAACATCGTAAATATCGTGGCGACGACCGAGCGCGGCATGCCGCAAAGCGCCCATTGCTGTGCGGCGCGGTCCGGGGTGCTGTATTTGTCGAAAACCCTGTCGACCGAATGGGCCCCGCACAAGATCCGGGTCAACTGTGTTGCGCCCGGAATCGTCGAGACCGAAGGCTTTGGCGTTTACCCGGATGAAGCGTTGAAGCGCTTCCATTTGGCCAACCCGATGAAGCAGCGCGGCGATGCCTGGGACATTGCTGAATCAGTAATCTATCTTGCCGCGCCAAGCGGAAAATTCATCACCGGCGAAGTCATCACGGTCGATGGCGGGCAAAACCAATGGGGGGTCAATTGGCCGGCAGGCATTCCCGATTATTTCGACGTCGGCGGCGCGGCCTAATGGTCACTTGCCGCCGGGCGTGAACACCATCAGCAGATTGCCGGGGCTGTGATAGTACAGCCCGTATCCTGAATTGACGACCACATGGCCGTTCGAAATTGCGGCGCCGGGACCGCTCATGCCGCCGCCGTGCGCCATTTCGCCAGTGATGGTGCGGACATCTTTGGTGGTATCGACCGACCACAACACCTCGCCGCTGCGCCCTTCATAGGCGCGGAACCGCCCATCGAGGTGGCCGGCAAACACAAGTCCGGGAATTGCGCTGACGGCCGATGATATACCGGGATCGCAATTGGGCCGATTGCCGCAGACATTGTCGGCAAGCGCCTTCCAGAACACGCGCCCATTCGCTGCATCGATCGCGTGCATCCCGGCCCCGCGGCGTTTCGCGTCATACACCCGGCCATCGCGGGTATCGGCCATGTCGTTGATCGGCACATAGATAAGACGGCCCTGGGCAGCCATTCCAAAATGGACGCCGCCCTGCGTTCCGCCGTGCCCGAGATTGGATTTCCAGACCGACTTGCCGCTGGCGGGATCGAGCCCATAGACATCGCCGGACTTTTGCCCCGCGACAATCATTGTCTTGCCGCCACCGATCGGCACAACCAGAACCGATGGCGCGACATCAAGATCGGGGCCCTTTTCGCTGGGGCAGTTGTCGTTGCCCATCATGCAGCCGACATTCCACGCGTCTCCCGCCGTAAGCTGCGCTGTCCACAGGCGCTTGCCGGACTTGGCATCGACCGCGAACACCGCATCGCTATTGCTATCGGCGGGCGACGAATAATTCTCTCCCGAGCCGAAATAGATCTTGTCGGTCGCTGCGTCATAGGTTGGGCTGCCCCAGATTGGCGCTCCTGACGGGGCGATAATCGACGTGCCGCTTTTGGTCTTGCCCTGCACGGCTGGCGCGGCCGTGACGCTGAAATGCTTCCACCGCTGTTTCCCGGTTGCAGGATCGAGCGCCACAACCGACCCGCGGAAGGTGCAGCAAGCGTATGCCGGATCAGCCGCTGCGGTAACTTCGAGCGAGGAAATCGGCACAAACAGCTGGCCGCCGCCCAGCGTCGGTGATCCGGTGATGGTCGCATTGCCGTGGTCATCAAGCTTGGATTGCCAGATCAGCTTGCCGGTTATCGCATCGAGCGCATAGGCGCGCGCCAGAACGTCGCCAAAGTAGAGCCGCTTGGCCGCCGGGTCCGCGACGATTGCGCTGCGCACTTCGGCCGAGGCCCTGAAGCGCCATCTGGTGCAGCCGCTATCCAGATCGAGCGCGTATACGGTGCCGTCTTGGCTGCCGACAAATACGGCGCCCCAGCCGATAGCGGGCTGCGAGCGAGCCCGAATGGCTGCCGGGTAAGCCATCGCCCATTTGAGCTTGAGCAACGGCACTTGATCGCGGGTCAGCCCAGCAACGCTGGCGGGTGTGAAGCGGTGGTTGTCGTGACCCCAACCGACCCGCGCTGGCGGCGATGCCAGATCAAATCCAGCGTGGCGGGCATCGCACATCGGTGGTTGCTGAGGGGGTTTGTAGTTGGCCAACGGGGTGCGCACCAGATATTCGGCAATCTGGCGCCGCTCGTCGCCCGACAGCTTGGCCGACTGCTGCGCCATGATCCCGCCATTCATCGCCGCAAGAATGGCATCCGGCGCCATCATTTCGAGCCACACCTGCTGCGGCGCTTTGGGCACGCCGCCATTGTGGCAGCCTGCGCAGTTTTCCAGAAACAGGCCTTTGCCGGGATGCTTGTCGACATCGATCGTCGGGCCGCTGCGTGATTGGAGCTCGTCGGTCGAGGTGATCCGCTCACCGCCGACCTTGTCAGCCGGGCTTTGGCTGCCGCAGCCTGCAAGGGCGAGCGACGTGGCGAGAAAGAGTGCTTGCCAGCTGCGTCGCATGTCGTTGCCTCTCGGCTCTAGAACTTGAAGCCGGCTTCCACGCCGTAATAACGGGGCGGGCCATACAGGGTGAAGGTCCACAGCCCGCCAACCACCTGGCTCGCAGTCTCATAGCGCTTGTCGCCAAGATTCTTGCCGACCACTCGCAACCAGTACTTATCATCAGCCTGAGCAACAGTAATCGACGCGTTGAGCAAGGTCCGTGCCCGCAGGAACGTATTGTCGCGGGGATCGGTGATTGACTGTGTAAACAGGTTGCGCCCGGTATAATTCACATTGCCGTTGAGCGTGACCTTCCACTGATCGGTCAGGGCAGCGGTATAGGTGCCATCTAGCGCCCATTGCCATTTGGGCGCGCGGTCCAGCGGAGCGGTCGAAAGATCATACCCGGCAGCGATTGGCGTTACATATTTGAGATATTTGGCATCCTGGTAGCCCAGCACTCCGCGCAGCGTAAGTCCCTTGGTCGGCATAAGCGTGGCTTCAGCTTCGATGCCTTTCACCCGCGCGCTGGCCGCATTGAAGAAACGGGTAACCTGGTTTGTTATAGGACCAACTGTGATGGGAACCACGATCTGCTTTTGAAGATCTGTGTAATCCACATAAAAGCCTGTCACATTGAACCGTGCCCGATTGTCCCAGAATTCAGACTTTATGCCGATTTCATAGCTGTCGGCTTTCTCTGGGCGGGTTGCCGAAGCTGCGGCAGCAAAGAGAGCTGAAGTTGCAAAAGGTGCAAAACCACCAATCTGGTCGTTAAAGCCGCCGCCCTTGAAGCCATGCGAATAGTTGGCATAGACGAACACATCGTCGGTCGCTTCATAGGATGCGCTGATCCGGTAAGTCGGTTCATTGTCGCGCGCCTGAACCGTCACAACGCCCGCCGGGAAATTGTAGACACTCGCGTCAAGCGTGTCGTTGAGTGATATGCCGAAATCAAACCCACCACCAAGCGCCGGGATAAACGCCTGTTGCCGACCGCGCCAGGTTTTGCGCTCCCAGGTATAGCGTCCCCCCACCGTAATCGTCAGTCTGTCGGTTGCCTTGAAAGTACCCTCCGCGAACACGGCAGTCGATTTGGCCTTTTGCGCGTTGCACAGAATATAGGGCGTATCGTTCCATGCCCCGAACGGCAGTGGGCCGCCGGTCAGATCAATAAATCCAAGCAGCTGGTTGACGCAAAAATCGGTTTCGTCGTTTTGGTGGAAGGCACCGGCGACAAAATCGAACGCTCCGCCCAGATCGGAAGCAAAGCGCAGTTCTTGTTGCCAGGTTTTCCGATCGTCGTCGCGGGTTGCATCGAACAGTGACAACACCGAGCCATCGGCTGCGATGGGCGCTTGGCCGGTATAGGTGCTCGGCAACCGCGATCGCTGGCTGCGCCATCCTGTAATCGAGGTCAGCGTGCCTATGCCAAGATCGAGATTCATGTTGAGGTAAATCCCGTCGACATCAACGCGGTGCCCCTGATCCATCCGCATAAGCGCGCCTGAGCGATCGGTCACGCCGGCGTTGAGGATCGGATCGCTGTTCACATTGCCCTGCGACCCAACCCCAAGCGCATCAAACAAGAAGAACCGCGTGCCGTCATTGACCGGGGTTTCGTTCACCGGAGCCGGCGTCTCAGAACTGTCGCGGATCAATTCATACTGCAACAGCGCATCGAATTTGTCCGAAGGCTCCCACAGCAACTTGGCGCGCATATTGACTACGTCCGTTCCGCCAACCCGCCTGCCATCGCCGCAACCCGACCGCCCCACGAACTTGGCAGTGGAGGGAGGAAGCGGAGGAGCCAGGAACGTACCGACGGGGCCATAACACGCGCCATTGCGCATATAGCCGTCGGAATATTCATAGCCGCCAACCAGTCGCAGCGCGAGTTGGCCTTCGATAATCGGGATATTGAGCGCGCCATTTACCGAGGCGGATTTGAAGCTGCCGTATGTGCCGCGCACTTCGGCACCAAACGAATCGAGATCGGGCCGCTTGGTTTTGACTGTCACCGCGCCGCCGATTGCATTCTTGCCGAACAGTGTCCCCTGCGGGCCGCGCAGCACTTCGACTTGCTGGACGTCAAAAGTATCGAGCAATTGGGTCTGCACGCTGGGAACGACAAAATCATCGACAGTCACCAGCACCGACGGCTCGTAGTAAACGATGATATTGTTCTGCCCGACGCCGCGCATCGCGAATGACGCGGCGTTGAAGCCGGTGATCCGTGCAGCTGAAAAGTTGGGCACGAAGGTCGAAAGATCGCCAATGTCGTTGGCGCTGGCTTGCTGGATAATTGACTGATCAATCGCCGAAACGGCAATCGGTGTCGTCTGAAGATCAGAGTCGCGCTTGGTTGCGGTAACGATGATCTCGCTCAGCCCAGCCTGGTCGTCTGCCTGCGCTTCCTGCGCGAAAGCTGGTGCGGCCAATGCGAGGGCCAGGCACGACGCCACCGACCCACTTGCCAATTTGCGGATATCCATAACA
>JANOFJ010000082.1:0-4096 GCA_031413595.1 Novosphingobium sp. | reverse complement strand
TCGCGGAAGGGCGGGTCTCGATCGATGAATCGCTGGTCACCGGCGAATCCATGCCGGTCACAAAGGAGGCTGGGGCCAAGGTCATCGCCGGTTCGCTCAACAAGACCGGCAGCTTCGTCATGGTCGCCGAAAAGGTCGGTAATGAGACGCTGCTCTCGCGGATAGTCCAGATGGTGGCCGAGGCGCAGCGCAGCCGTGCCCCGATCCAGCGCATGGCTGATCAGGTCTCTGGCTGGTTTGTTCCCGCAGTGATCGCTGTCGCACTGATCGCCGCTGCTGCATGGGCGTTGTTCGGTCCGGACCCGCGCCTGACCTATGCGCTGGTCGCTGCGGTCTCGGTGCTGATCATCGCCTGCCCCTGCGCGCTGGGACTTGCCACGCCGATGTCGATCATGGTCGGCGTCGGGCGCGGTGCGCAGGCCGGTGTGCTCATCAAGAACGCCGAAGCACTGGAGCGGTTCGAGAAGATCGACACGCTGATCGTCGACAAGACCGGGACGCTGACCGAAGGACGTCCCGCGGTCACCGCTATCCGCACCGCCAGCGGATGGGACGAGGACGAGCTCCTGCGGCTCGCCGCCAGCCTTGAGCGCGGCAGCGAACACCCGCTGGCCGATGCCATTCTGCGGGCAGCGCAAGACCGCAAGCTGGTGCTGGAGCAAGCGAGCGATTTCGATTCTCCCGTTGGCCGCGGCGTGACCGGTACAGTGTCGGGCAAGCATGTCCTGCTCGGCGGCCCGCGCTTTATGGCGGAGCAGAAGATCGACATAACCAGCCTGAACGAGGAAGCCGAAGCGATGCGTGCCGAGGGCGCGACCGCAGTCTTTGCCAGTGTCGACGGCAAGATCGCCGGGCTTCTGGGTATCGCCGATCCGATCAAGGAAACCTCGGCGCAGGCGATCCGCGAACTGAAAGCCGATGGCATCCGCATCATCATGATGACCGGCGACAATCGCACCACCGCGCTGGCCGTTGCGGCCCGTCTTGGCATCGATGATGTCGAGGCCGAGGTCCTGCCCGAGGACAAGGCCAGCGTGGTCCAGAAGTTCAGGGCCGCGGGCCGCAGCGTCGCCATGGCCGGTGACGGCGTCAACGACGCGCCAGCATTGGCTGCCGCCGAAGTTGGCATCGCCATGGGTGCTGGCGCCGATGTGGCGATCGAAAGCGCCGGAGTGACCCTGCTTCAGGGCGACCTCAACGGCATTCTGCGGGCGCGGCGCCTGTCGCGCGCCGTGATGCGCAACATCCGCCAGAACCTGGTGTTCGCCTTCGCTTACAATGTCGCGGGCATCCCGATCGCAGCGGGCGCGCTTTATCCGGCCTTTGGCTGGATGCTCTCGCCCGCCATCGCGGCGGCGGCCATGGCGCTGTCATCGGTGAGTGTCATAACAAATGCCTTGCGCCTGCGGATTGTCCAGCTGTGACCGCCCCTGCAGGTCACATGCCGGGCTTTCGCCAGTTCGCCCCAACAGCCACATTCACGCGGATCTCAGTGGCTCCGCTAGATCAATTTGTGTGTTCGAGGTTGTCCAGATAGTTTGATAACGCGCCCAGCAGTCTGCGCGTTTCGGCAAGGTCGGTGTCCTCGCAAGTCTGTTCCAGGCCAGCGCCAAGTTCGGTGATGTCCTGAAAGCCAAAACTCCCTCCCGAGCCTCGCAGATTATGCCCGAGAATCGCCACGGCTTCAAAGTCGGCTCGGTCCAGCGCCGCGTGCATTACGATAACATTCTGCCGGCAGTTCTCCAGATAGGCGGGGATCTGATCTGCCAATCTTTGCGCCGACCGCGCGCCTTGATCGTCCGGTCGGCCATTCTCTTGGCTTGGCTGCGGCCCGGCCGCAGAAAAATCCCTGATCGCCTGTAGCAGGACATCCTGCTTGATTGGCTTGGTCAGATAGGCCGTGCAACCCGCTGCCAGGCACGTCTCCCGATCACCCTTCAAGGCCGAAGCGGTAAGCGCAATGATCGGGGTTGGCGTCCGACCGTTGGACTTCTCCCACGCCCGAAGCGCCCGTGTTGCAGTCAGTCCGTCCATGACCGGCATTTGCCGGTCCATCAGCACCAGATCATAGTGACCCGCCTTGAACATCTCGCAGGCGATCAGCCCGGTTTCGGCAACGTCGACCTGATGGGGCGTATCCTCAAGATAAGCCAAGGCGATGGTGCAATTATCTGGCGAATCCTCGGCCATCAGGATGCGCAGCGCCCGCTGCGGCGTATCGGTATCGGTGCCGATCGGCGCGTTGGCCGGACTGTCAGCCCCAACCCAGATTTCGAACGGAACCGCAAAGCCAAAGGTGCTTCCCTTATCGACCTCGCTGGTGACCCAGACGCGCCCGCCCATCAATTCGACCAAGCGCTTTGAAATCGTCAATCCAAGACCAGAGCCGCCGAACCTGCGGGTTGTGGACGAATCAGCCTGGGTGAAACGCTCAAAAATGGCGGCGAGTTTGTTTTTGGCGATCCCCATACCGGTATCCGAGACGGTAAACCGCAAGGCAGTCGGCGCGGATCTGTCGCCATCCAGTTCGACCTTCAGGGCAACATTGCCAGTCTCGGTGAATTTGATCGCATTGCCCAGCAGATTGAGCAGCACCTGGCGAAGCCGGGTGGGATCGCCGACGAGGTCGTTGCTGACGCTTCGTTCGATCTCGCAAACCAGGGAGAGGTTTTTCTCCTGGGCGCGGGGTGCGACCATCTCGATCACTTTCTCGAGGTGATCGCTGAGCGAAAAGCCGGTTTTCTCGAGATCGAGTTGCGATGCCTCGACCTTCGAAAGATCGAGAATATCGTTGATGAGATTGAGCAGATTGTCGCCTGAGCGGCGAAAAATCTGGACATATTTGTCCTGCTCAGGAGTGAGCGAAGTCTTCGCCAGCAGATCTGCAATCCCCATGATGGCATTCATCGGCGTGCGGATTTCGTGGCTCATGCTGGCCAGAAAGTCGGATTTCGTCCGGCTGGCGCTTTCGGCAGCAGCTTTGGCTTGTTGCAGTTCCCGTTCAACCTGTTTGCGTTCGGTGATATCGCGGGCTGCTGCGAAAACACCCTGCAAAGTGCGGCTGCGATCGTAGAAAGTCGTCGCGTTATAGGAAACCACTGTCTGCTTGCCATCGCGGGTGCGCGCGGTGAGCTCATAATCGGTGACCGACTTTTCGTTCAGCACGCGCTTGATCCCCGCCTCCGCCCGGCCCGGATCGGTGAAACAGTCCTTGAACGGCGCCCCAATCAGCTCGTCGCGGGTGCATCCGGTCAGCGCCTCCATCTGCTTGTTGACGTCGGTGATGATTCCGGAAGGATCGGTCGTCATCAGCGCGTCGATGTTGGATTCAATCAACGAGCGGGTGTAGAATTGCTGGTCGCGCAGGCGCTGGTCGGACTTTTTCTGCTCTTCTTCAACCTGCTTGCGAGCGGTGTTGTCGGTGCCGATCAGCAGGTAGCCGATGATGGTTTCCTGCGCATCGCGCAGCGCCGTGACCGACACCACCGCGTGGAAGCGACTGCCGTCCTTGCGGATGTAGGTCAGCTCGTAGATATCCTCGATGCCACGCGAGGCCTTGAACACCAACGCCTCGAAGCCTGGCGCGATCGGCGTCGCGAGTTCGACGCTCAATGCGGCGGCGCGCACGATCATTTCCTGTGGATCCGATATGTCGGCCGGAGTGATCTTGTTCACCACGTCGGCGGCCGCATAGCCCAGCATCCGTTCGGCACCGACGTTGAAGA
This sequence comes from Novosphingobium sp., assembly GCA_031413595.1. Taxonomy (GTDB): domain Bacteria; phylum Pseudomonadota; class Alphaproteobacteria; order Sphingomonadales; family Sphingomonadaceae; genus Novosphingobium. The sequence goes on along the minus strand of JANOFJ010000082.1, from coordinate 371 downwards.
TCTGGATGACGCCCTTCGCATCCGTGGCGATGCTCGAGAAGTTTGCGCTGTTGAAAATCGCGCTCTGGAGCGCCCCTGCCTTGTGCAGTGCCTCCTCCGCCTGCTTGCGCGCGGTGTTGTCGGTGCCGATCAGCAGGTAGCCGATGATGTTTTTCTGCGCATCGCGCAGCGCCGTGACCGACACCACCGCCGGGAAGCGGCTGCGGTCCTTGCGGATGTAGGTCAGCTCGTAGATGTCCTCGATGCCGCGCGAGGCCTTGAAGACCAGAGCTTCGAAGCCCGGCGCGATGGGCGTGTCGAGTTCGAGGCTCAGTGCCTGGGCACGGGCGACCAGCTCCTGCGGAACGGAGATGTCGGCGGGCGTGCTCTTG
>JANOFJ010000081.1:0-13520 GCA_031413595.1 Novosphingobium sp. | reverse complement strand
TGCCGTACGTTGTCGAGGAGATTCTCCTTCTCGATGACCTCGAGCGTGGCGATGGCGGCGGCGCAGGCCACGGGACCGCCGCCGAAGGTGCTGCCGAGATCTCCGATTTTCAGACCCGAGGTGAGGTCGCTGGTGGCGAGCATCGCCCCAATGGGAAGCCCGGAGGCGAGTCCCTTGGCCATGGTGATGATATCGGGCGTGACCCCCAGCGTCTCCGCAGCGGTCGCGCCGCCGATCCGGCCGAAGGCGGTGATCACCTCGTCAAAAATCAGCACGATGCCGTGTTTGGTGCAGATCTCGCGCAGCTTTTCAAGGTAGCCCACGGGCGGCACCAGCACCCCGGTGGAACCCGCCATCGGCTCGACGATCACCGCCGCGATGGTTTCCGCGCCGTGGAGCGCGACAATCCGCTCCAGCTCTTCCGCCAGATGCCCGCCCCACTTCGGACGACCCTTGGTGAAGGCGTTATGCTCCATGCTGTGGGTGTGCGGCAGATGATCGACCCCCGCCAGCAGCGTGCCGAACTGGCGGCGATTGTTGACGATCCCGCCAACCGAAATCCCGCCGAACCCGACCCCGTGATAACCCCGCTCGCGCCCGATCAGCCGGGTCCGCGTGCCTTCCCCCCGGGCGCGCTGATAGGCCAGCGCGATCTTGAGCGCGGTATCAACCGATTCCGAGCCTGAATTGGTGAAGAAGATCCGGTCCAGCCCCTCGGGCATCAGGGCCGCAATGCGTGAGGAGAACTCGAACGCCAGCGGGTGGGCCAGCTGAAACGTTGGCCCGAAGTCCAGCTCGCTCGCCGCCTTGCGGATCGCCTCCACGATCGGCGCGCGGCAGTGCCCGGCGTTGACGCACCACAGGCCAGCAGTGCCATCCAGAATGGTCCGGCCATCGCTGCTGGTATAATGCATGTCCTTGGCGGCGCTTAGCATCCGCGGCGCGGCCTTGTAGGCGCGGTTGGCGGTGAACGGCATCCAGAAGGCGGCCAGCGGATCGTTCTCAAGCTTCATGGCAATGCTCCCTTGCTCGTTTCGGCTTGCAATCGAATAGCCGATCTTGCGAGTGAAAAGATTGGGGCGACCGGAAAAATTCCATCGCGCTCAGCTAATCGCGCGCCTCCGGGTGATCCACCAGCCCAGCGCAAAGCCCGCCGTGACCAGCACGCTCATCCACAACTCAATTTGGCGACCGGGCGAAAGCGCCATCAGCGCCAACACGCCGATCATTGCAGCCATGGTTGCCCAGGTTCCATAGGGGTGGAACCACATCCGGATCTTGATCGCACCCGGCGCCTCGGCTTCAAACCGGTTGCGCAGCCGCAGCTGGGCCCAGGCGATCAGCAGATAGATGAACAGCATGATCGCGCCCGATGAATTGACCAGGAAGTTGAACACCCGGTCGGGCGACAGCACCGAGGCGGCGAGCGCGCCATAGCTGAACAGGCTGGCGATCAGAATGGCCCGCGCCGGCACCCGCGCCTTGCTTAAGCGCACGCAGGATTGGGGCGCGTCGCCGTTCTGGGCCAGGCCGAACATCGCCCGGCTGGTGATATAGATCCCCGAGTTGAGGCACGACAGCACTGCCACCAGCACCACCGCGTTCATCAGAAGATCGGCCTCGGGATAGCCCATCACCCGCAAGGCATGGGCGAACGGCGAAACCCCGACCTCGATCTCGTTCCACGGCACCACCGAGACAATCATGAAGATCGACAGCACGAAGAATATCAGAATGCGAACCGAAACCGAAATCGTCATCCGGGCAATGGTCTGCGCGCCCTCGTCGGATTCAGCCGCCGCCAGCGTTGCGATTTCGGCCCCGCAGAGCGAGAATATCGTGGTCACCACTCCGGCAAAGATCGCCGTTATCCCCGCCGGAGCGAAGCCCCCGTGCGCGGTGAGGTTGGCAAAGGTGTGCCCGGTGGGCGATGTGATGCCGAAGGCATAGGCTCCTGCAGCCAGAATAAAGACGATGATCGCGATAACCTTGGTCGAGGCGAACCAGAACTCGAACTCGCCGTAGGAGCGAGCCGAGAGCAGGTTCACAGCCGTGAGCAGCGCCATCAGCGTGACACCGATCTGCCAGATCTCGAACTGCGGATACCAGCTGTTGATGATCTTGGCTCCGGCAATTGCCTCGATCGCGATCACCACCACCCAGAAATACCAATAGAGCCAGCCGACCATAAAGCCGGCCCAATTGCCGACCCCTTCGCGGGCGAAATCGGGGAAGGTCTGCACGCCCGGCAGCGCCATCGCCATTTCGGAAATCATCCGCATCACCAGCAGCACCAGCAGGCCGGCCAGCGCATAGCTGAGCACCGCCGCCGGGCCGATCGTATTGATCGCGGTGGATGAGCCGACAAACAGTCCGGCGCCGATAATCCCGCCGAAGGTGATCATCGAGACATGGCGTGATTTGAGCGAGCGGCTGAGCTGGTTTGCGGCGCGATCCTCAGCCATCGGTCCATCGATTGTGGTCACATATCCCCCCGGATTCATCTCATGCGCTGTTTTCTGCCCCGATCATGGCGGTTTTGTCGTGATCACGCTATCGCATAAAAGACTTATCTCAACTATTAGAATAGCCGATAGATAGTGCTTTGGACCGCTTCACAGTTGTCGCAGCACGGGTTTGACTGACATAGCGAAACCGCATTCCAATCAGGCGGGCTTATCCTATGAAATCGACGGCACGGGCAGTGGTGATCGGCGGCGGCGTGGTTGGCGTCAGCACGCTCTATCACCTTGCGAAACTGGGCTTTACCGACGCCGTGCTGCTTGAACGCAAGGAGTTGACCTCTGGTTCCACATGGCATGCTGCCGGGCTGCTGCCATTGTTCAACCTCAGCTATTCGGTAGGCAAGCTGCATCAATACTCGGTCGATTTCTATCCCAGTCTTGAAGCGGAAACCGAACTCAATGTCGGCTTCTCGCGGGTCAGCAACATCCGTCTTGCCACCACCAAGGACCGGCTCGACGAGTATCACTACTACGCCGGGGTGGCCCGCACGATCGGGGTCGATGTCAATTTCCTGACCGCCGATCAGGTCAAGGAAATCTGGCCGCTGTGCAACACCGATGGGGTGATCGGCGCGATCCAGCATCCCGAAGACGGCTATATCCAGCCAGCCGATCTGACCCAGGCGCTAGCCAAGGGCGCAAGGCAGCGCGGCGCGACGATCTATCGCAACACCACCGTCACTGCGATCACCCAGCTGACTTCGGGCGAGTGGCTGGTTTCAACCGATCAGGGGGATATCACCTGCGAACATGTGGTGTCCTGCTCGGGCAATTTCGCGCGCCAAACCGGCGCGATGGTCGGCCTTGATATTCCGGTGATCCCGGTCGAGCATCAGTACATTGTCACCGAGCAGCACCCCGCAATCATGGAGCGCAAGCGTCAGGGCCTGCCCGAAATGGGCGTGCTGCGCGAATCCGATGCCTCGTATTACATGCGCGAGGAAGCCGGCGGATTGCTGCTTGGTCCTTATGAGCTGGGCGCACCGGCCTGTTATGTCGATGGCCCCTCCGCGACCAGCGAGTACGAACTGTTCCCCGACGCGCTCGAGCGGCTCGAGCCCTATATTATGGCTGCGATGGAGCGGGTGCCCGCCTTTGGCGAGGTCGGGATCAAGCGGGTTTACAACGGCGCCATTGCTTATACGCCCGACGGGTCGCCCATCATCGGCCCTGCCTGGGGACTCAAGAATTTTTGGCTCAACGAGGGCCATAGTTTCGGGGTTACCGCTGCGGGCGGCGCAGGCTGGCAGCTGGCCCACTGGATCGTCGACGGGGAGCCGACCATCGACATGATGGGCGTCGATCCACGCCGCTTTGGCGACTATGCCGGGCGCGGCTATCTGATTGAAAAAAATGAAGAAGCCTATGCCAAAGTGTTCACCGTCCATTACCCGGACGAGGAACGCGAGGCCGGGCGCGCGCTGCGCCGCACGCCGTGTTATGACCGGATGAAGGCTCTGGGCGCGGTGTTCGGATCGGTGTTCGGCTGGGAACGCCCCAACTGGTTCGCGCCGGAAGGCTATGCGCTGAGCGAGGCCGATCTTGACCGGCCCGATGTGCTGCTCAACCACAACCATCCCACGACCGGCGATGACGCGCCGATCCGCGAGAAATGGTCGTTCCGCCGCTCCAACTATTTCGATCATGTCGGCAATGAATGCCGCCATGTCCACAAGCATGTCGGCCTGCAGGACATGAGCGCGTTTGCCAAATGCGAGATATCCGGGCCCGGTGCCGAAAGCTGGCTGGACGGGCTGCTGACCAATGCCGTGCCCAAGAAGATTGGCCGGGTTTCGCTGTCCTATCTGCTCACTGCAAAAGGGGGCGTGCGGGCCGAGTTTACCGTCTATAAAACCGGTCCGCAGAAGTATTATTTGGTTTCAGCCGGGGCCTATGAACGGCATGATCACGATTACCTCCGCAAGGCGTTGCCCACCGATGGCTCGGTTAGTTTTGAACGGCTTACCACGGCCATGGGCGTGCTGGTCCTGGCCGGGCCGCGCAGCCGCGAGGTGCTCGCCAAACTGACCGACACCGATCTTTCCACCGAAGCCTTTCCGTGGTTGACCGGCAAGAAGCTGAGCATCGGGCTCGCCCAGGTTGATGCGCTGCGGGTCAATTTCATCGGCGAGCTGGGCTGGGAAATCCACCACCCGATCGAGATGCAGAACTACATCTTCGATCAGCTGATGGACGCCGGCGCCGAGTTCCAGATCAAGCCGTTCGGCATAAGGGCGATGACCCTGATGGCGCTGGAAAAGAGCTACAAGCTGATCCCGCGCGAACTTTCGATCGAATATTCCGCCCATGAAAGCGGGCTGGACCGCTTCATCAGTATGAAAAAGCTAGGTTTTTTCGGCAAGGAGGCGCTGCTGGCGTGGCGTGACAAGGGCCTTGCCAACCGGCTGGTGACGCTCGAAGTCCACGGGGTCACCGATGCTGATGCGCGCGGATCTGAGGCGATTTATCAAGGCGAGACCGTGGTTGGGCGGGCAACGTCGGGCGGCTATGGCTGGCGCTGCGGCAAAAGCCTGGCGCTGGCGATGATCGATCCCGATCTTGCAGTGCCGGGGGCCGAATTCGAGATCGTCATCCTGGGCCAGCGCCACAAGGCGACGGTGATCAAGGATTCGCCGTTCGACCCGGATAACAATGCTTTGAGGAGCTAGGCCGATGTCACGCTTCGAACAAACTGCAAGCTGGCTGCAACTGGACCGCAAGGGCCATACACTGCCGCAGGGGCTGTATGTCAGCGAGGAAGCCTTTGAATTCGATACCGAGGTGATGCTGAAGTCGGTCTGGCTGTATGCCTGCACCGTCGCGCACGTCAAAAACCCCGGCGACTATTTCGTGTTTGAGCAGGCCAGCAACTCGATCCTGATCGTGCGCGGCCGGGACAATCAGGTGCGCGCCTTCTGGAACAGCTGCCGCCACCGCGGCTCCAAGATCTGCCTCGATCAGCGGGGCCGGGTGCCGCGGCTGATCTGCCCCTATCACCAGTGGACCTATGGGCTCGATGGCGCACTGCTGGCGGCGCGGAGCATGGCCGAGGATTTTGACAAGAAGGACCACGGGCTGACCCCTGTGGCGCTGGAAAACATCGGCGGGCTGATTTTCATCTGCATGAGCGACAATCCTCCGCCGATCGACCGGGTCAAGGCCGATATCGGCGAGCAGATCGCGGTCTATGACCTTGAGAAGCTCAAGGTCGCGGTGCAGGACAATCTGATTGAGGATGCCAACTGGAAGCTGGTGATGGAGAACAATCGCGAGTGTTATCACTGCGATGCCGGTCATCCAGAACTGATCAGCGTGCTTGGCACCTATGGCTTCGGCAAGGGTCTGCCCGAGGACGGCGACGGCGATATCGTCGATGACAGCGCCTATGACGCACTGGTCGCGGCCAAGCGGGAAGAGTGGCGAAGCCTGGGCATCGATCACGATCTGGTCGAATTCCCGGGTGGCTGGTGGCACCGCATCGCCCGGCTCGCGCTGGCGAATGGCGCGGTCACCCAGTCGATCGACGGGAAGCTCGCCTGTAAAAAACTGATCGGGCCGTTTACGCGGCCGGAAACCTCCAGCCTCTCGGTCTGGACCCAGCCCAACAGCTGGCACCATTTCTGCTGCGACCACGTGGTGACTTTTTCGCTCACGCCCCTGTCTGCGGGCAAGACGCTGCTGCGGACCAGTTGGCTGGTCCATGAGGATGCGGTCGAAGGGGTAGATTACGATCCCGATCACATCGCCGCGCTGTGGCGCACCACCAACAACCAGGATGGCCATTTTTCAAACATCAACCATCTGGGGATTTCGAACGACGGTTACCGGCAGGGACCCTATGCGGTGGAAGAAAAACTGGTCGAGGATTTCAAGGACTTCTACGTGGACCGCGCCCGGGCCGCGCTGGATCAGGCCGCCGTATGACCCGCTTCAGCGCCTTCAGCCTGTTCGCCAAGGCTCTTGGCGGCCACCAGAGCTGGCCCGAACAATGGCCCGATGCCGCGCCCAAACCGGCCTATGATGCAATCATCGTCGGCGGCGGCGGGCATGGGCTGGGGGCGGCTTATTATCTGGCCAAAAAATACGGGATCACCAATGTCGCGGTGATCGAGAAGGGCTGGCTGGGCGGCGGCAATACGGGCCGCAACACCACCATCATCCGCTCCAACTATCTCTATGACGAGAGCGCACATTTGTATGATCACGCGCTCAAGCTGTGGGACGGGCTGAGCCAGGAGCTCAATTACAATACCATGTATTCCAAGCGCGGGGTGATGATGCTCGCGCATAATGTCCATGATGTTCAGAGCTTTAAGCGCCACATCCATGCCAACCGGCTGAACGGCGTGGACAATGAATGGCTGACGACCGAGCAGGCCAAGGAATATTGCCCGCCGCTCAACATTTCGCCCGATGCCCGTTATCCGGTGCTGGGTGCGGCCTTGCAGCGGCGCGGCGGGACGGCGCGGCATGATACGGTGGCGTGGGGCTATGCCCGCGCGGCGGCTGCGCTGGGCGTCGATATCATCCAGAACTGCGCGGTGACGGGTATCAGACGAGGCCCGGACGGCGCGGTAGAAGGGGTCGAGACAACCCGCGGCTATATCGCCTCAAAGCGCATCGGCGTTTCGGCGGCGGGCAATTCATCGGTACTCATGCAAATGGCGGGGCTCGATTTCCCGCTCGAGAGCTATCCGCTGCAGGCGCTGGTGTCCGAGCCGATCAAGCCGGTGTTCCCTTGCGTGGTCATGTCCAACACGGTCCACGCCTATATGAGCCAGTCGGACAAGGGCGAGCTGGTGATCGGCGCGGGGACCGATCAATATGTCAGCTATTCGCAGCGCGGTGCGCTCCATATTGTCGAGCATACGCTGGCCGCGATCTGCGAGATTTTCCCCATATTCCGGCGGATGCGGATGCTGCGCAGCTGGGGCGGGGTCGTCGATGTCACCCCCGATCGCTCACCGATCCTGGGCAAGACCCCGATCAAGGGCCTCTACGTCAATTGCGGCTGGGGCACCGGTGGGTTCAAGGCGACCCCCGGCGCGGGCGATCTGCTCGCCTATACGATGGCCAAGGACGAGCCGCACGCCATCAACGCGCCGTATAATCTCGATCGGTTCCGCACCGGGCGGTTGATTGACGAAGCGGCAGCAGCAGCGGTGGCGCATTGAGATGCTGCTGATCCGCTGCCCCTATTGCGACGAGCAACGCGCCGAGCTGGAGTTCGCCTATGCCGGCGAGGCGCATATTGCGCGGCCCGCCGATCCAGCGGCGATGAGCGACGAGGACTGGCAATACTACCTGTTCATCCGCGCCAATCCGCGCGGGCGGCACCATGAACGCTGGCGCCATATCCACGGCTGCGGGCGGTTTTTCAACGCGGTGCGCGATACGGTGAGCGACAAATTTGAAGTGACCTACAAGGCCGGGGAGCCGCGCCGATGAGCGGCTTTCGGTTGCCACAAGGCGGGCGGATCAATCGCAACCGCCCGGTCAGTTTCAGCTTCGATGGCATGACCTATCAGGGCTATGCCGGGGACACTTTGGCCTCGGCACTGCTCGCAAATGGCGTGATGCTGCTTGGTCGCTCGTTCAAATACCACCGCCCGCGCGGGCTTCTGGGGGCGGGCAGCGAAGAGCCCAATGCACTGGTTTCCGTCACGCGCGGGCCGGGCCGGTTCACGCCCAATCTGCGCGCCACGGGGGTCGAACTCCATGAGGGCCTAAGCGCCGTCAGCCAGAACCGCTGGCCCTCGCTCAAGTCCGACCTCGGCGCGATCAACGACCGGTTGGGGATGTTCCTCCCCGCCGGGTTCTACAACAAGACTTTCATGTGGCCGCGCTCGTTCTGGGACCGGCTCTATGAACCCGCGATCCGGCGGATGGCCGGGCTTGGGGATGCGCCCACTGAAGTGGATCCCGATCATTACGGTGCGACCTATGCCCATTGCGATCTGCTGATCGTTGGCGCTGGGCCTGCCGGTATCGATGCCGCGCTGGAAGCCAGCGGCACCAGCAAACGCGTGATCCTGATCGATGACCAGGACGAGGCGGGCGGCGGCGCTTTGGCCGATCCGGCGCTGTGGAAGTGGCTGGAAGAAAGCCTCAAGGATCTGGCTGCCGCGCCCAATATCACTGTGCTCAGCCGGACTACTGCGTTCGGTTATTACCACGACAATTTCATCGGCTCGGTGGAGCGCCTGACCGATCATCTGGCTGAGATCGGCACAGGCGCGCGCGAGAAACTGTGGCGGATCCGTGCGGGCGAGGTGATTCTGGCGCAGGGCGCGATTGAGCGTCCGCTGGTGTTTGCCGGCAATGATGTGCCGGGCGTGATGTTGGTCTCTGCTGCGCGGACCTTCCTCCAGCGCTACGGGGTCGCGGTTGGCAAATCTGTGGCGCTGATGGCGGCGCATGACAGCGGCTGGCATGACATATTTGCTCTGGCCCGCGCCGGGGTAGGTGTGGCGGCGATTATCGACGTGCGCGAAAGCGTTGACGCGGCGCTGCTGGCTGAGGCGGAGAAGCTCGGCATTTCGGTCAAGCTGGGTCACAGCGTGATCGATGTTCACGGACGGCTGGCGGTGAAGGGCGTGACTATCGCCCGTAACGACCACTCGGGTGCAGCGCGCCTCGCCTGCGATGCGCTGCTGATGGCGGGCGGATGGACGCCAAGCGTCCATCTGTGGTCGCACAGCAAGGGTTCGCTCGCATGGCGTGATGATCTGGGGGCCTATGTGCCGGATCAACCGAACGAGAAAGTCCGCTGCGTCGGGGCCTGTTCGGGCAAATGGAACTTTGGCAGCGGGCTGGTGACGGATAGCCTGCCGACCCCGCGCGATCCGGCCCGGATCAAGGCCTTTGTCGATTTCCAGAACGATGTGACCGCCAAGGATATCCACCTTGCGGTGCGCGAGGGCTTCAAGTCGATCGAGCATATCAAGCGTTACACCACCACCGGCATGGCGACCGATCAGGGCAAGACTTCCAACCTCAACGGGCTGCAGATAGCCTCGGCGGCGCTGGGGCGTCCAGTGGTTGATATCGGCCTGACGACGTTCCGCCCGCCCTATACGCCGCAAACCTTTGGCGCGCTGGCGGGCCATGCCAAGGATGCGCTGTTCCAGGCTACCCGTCAGACCAATATCGATGGTTGGGCGCACGAGAACGGCGCAGTGTTCGAGCTGGTCGCGCAGTGGCGGCGGGCGCGGTATTTCCCCCATGCGGGCGAAGATATGCACGCCGCGGTCAACCGCGAATGTCGCGCCGTTCGCGCGGGAGTCGGCATTTTCGATGCCTCGACCTTGGGCAAGATCGAAGTGGTCGGGCCGGATGCGGCGGAATTCCTCAACCGGATGTATACCAACCCGTGGAAGGCGCTGGAGCCGGGGCGGTGCCGCTATGGTCTGCTGCTGAAAGAAGACGGCTTCATCACCGATGATGGCGTTTCCGCGCGGCTCGCGCCCGACCGGTTCCACCTGACCACCACCACCGGCGGCGCGGCGCGGGTGCTGAACATGATGGAGGATTACCTCCAGACCGAATGGCCCGACCTCAATGTGTGGCTGACCAGCACCACCGAGCAATATGCGGTGATCGCGCTGCAAGGACCGAATGCCCGGAAGCTGCTCGAGCCGCTGGTGGAAGGGATCGACCTTTCCGCCGAAGCCTTCCCGCATATGGCGATCCGCGAAGGGACCATCTGCGGGGTACCGACGCGGCTGTTCCGGGTGAGTTTCACCGGCGAACTGGGGTTCGAGATCAATGTGCCGACCGCCTATGGCCGCGCGCTGTGGGAACGGCTGATGGCCGATGGCGCGGCCCAAGGCATCACGCCATACGGCACCGAGGCGATGCACGTGCTGCGCGCCGAAAAGGGCTTCATCATCGTCGGGCAGGATACCGATGGCACAGTGACGCCTTATGATGCCGGTCTCGATTGGGCAGTCGGCAAGAAGAAGCCCGATTTCGTCGGGCGGCGCTCGCTCGCCCGGCCCGATATCGTGGCACCGGGGCGCAAGCAACTGGTCGGGCTGATGACCGATGATCCGGCTGAGGTGTTGGAGGAAGGCGCGCAGATCGTTGCCGATCCCGGCCAAGCGATTCCGATGACGATGATCGGCCATGTCACCTCGTCCTATTGGAGCGAGACGCTGGGGCGTTCGATTGCGCTGGCGCTGGTTGCGGGCGGGCAGGAGCGGATGGGCGAGACGCTGTATATCCCGATGCCCGGACGGACGCTCACCGCCAAGGTCAGCACAATGGTGTTCTATGATCCCGCAGGAGCGCGGCTCAATGTCTGAGGTATTGGCCCGCACCGAGCCGGTTTCCGCCGAGGCCTTTGTGCGTGATGGCGTGTCGATCAGTCTCGCTCCGCCGATGGTGCGTTATTCGCTGCGAGCTCGCGATCCGGGGGCACTTGAAGCTTTGCTGGGACTGAAACTGCCGGCGAAAATCGGCACAACCGAAGGCGCTGCTGCCTGTCTTGGTCCAGATGAATGGCTGCTCCGTTTGCCGTTCGGCGCGAGTATCGCGATGGGTGAGGGCCTGCCGCTGGCGATCACTGAGATCAGCGAACGCGCCGTCTGCCTGATCGCACAAGGCCCGCGAGCTGCTGAAGCCCTGATGGCGGGCTGCCCGCTTGATCTCGACCGGTTTGCGGTTGGCCGCGCGACGCGGACCATATTCGAGACAGTCGAGATCATACTTATCCGCAGCAGCGAACACCGCTTTGAGGTTGAGGTATGGCGCAGTTTCGCGCCGTGGTTACAACTGGCACTGACAACAGCGGCGGCACAGCTGCGATAGGGGAATTATGGCGGATTGGACGAAGGACATCGATCCTCGAGCTTACGGCAAGTCCAACCGCAGCTGGGGCGGGATGATCGTCAACCCGGCGGTGTTCTTTCCCACCGCCCTGATCTCGCTCGGTGTCATCCTGTTCAGCCTGGTCTGGCCTGGCGCGTCCGCCGATTTTTTCGCCAATCTGCGCGCCGGGGCGGTGTCAAAGTTTGATTGGTTCTTCATGTCAGTCGGCAATCTGCTGCTGCTGTTCTGTGTGTTTGTCGCTCTCTCCCCGCTCGGCAAGATCCGGCTGGGCGGCAAGGGTGCGTCTCCCGATTATTCACGGGCCTCGTGGTTCGCTATGCTGTTCGGGGCCGGCATGGGCATCGGGCTGGTGTTCTACGGCGTGGGTGAGCCGGTCACCCATTTCACCTCCTCGCTGGCAGGCGGCGCAGGCGCGCCGCTGGGCGGGGTGGCAGGCGATCCCGCCGCTGCCCGCGGCCTCGCGATGGCGGCGACGATCTTTGACTGGTCGCTTCACCCCTGGGCGATATTCGCGGTAACCGGTCTGGCCTTTGCAGTCTTCACCTATGATTTCGGGCTGCCGCTATCAATGCGTTCGGCGTTCTACCCGCTGCTGGGCAAGGCAGTGTGGGGGCGTGCTGGTGATGTGATCGAGGTGCTGGCGGTGCTGGCGACGATCTTTGGCCTCGCCACTTCGCTGGGGCTTGGCGCACAGCAGGCGATGGCCGGGATTACCTTCCTCTATGGCGTGGCAAGCACGCCGCTGACAATTCTGGGGCTGATTATGGTCATGGCGGCGATCACCTTCCTGTCGGTGCGCGGCGGGATCGATCGCGGGATACGGATCCTCAGCGAGGTCAATCTGTGGATCGCTTTCGCCTTGCTGGTCTTCGTGCTGACCACGGGTTCGACCCTGGCATTGCTGGGTGATATCACGAGCAACATTCTGAACTACCTCAAGCTGCTGCCCGCGCTGTCCAATCCGGTCGGGCGCGCGGACACCGGGTTCTACAACGATTGGTCGGTCTATTACTGGGCGTGGTGGATCAGCTGGGCGCCGTTTGTCGGCATGTTCATGGCGCGGATTTCGCTGGGCCGGACGGTGCGCGAATTCATCGCCGGAGCGATGATCGCGCCCAGCCTGCTGGGGATCATCTGGCTGACGATCTTTGGCGATGCCAGCATCGCGCAGATGGTTTCGGGCAAGACACCGGCGTTGGCCTCAGCCTCGCTCGATACCCAGCTGTTCGTGCTGCTCGGCACGCTGCCACTGGCGCAGATCACCTCGTTCGTGGCGATCTGCCTGATCCTGATCTTCTTCGTGACCGGCTGGGATTCAGGGACACTGGTGATCGACACCATGACATCTGGCGGCCGTACCGATACGCCGCTGCGCCAGAAGACGATCTGGCTGCTGGCGGTAGGCGGGATCGGGGTGGTGCTGCTGCTCAGCGGCGGGTTGATCTCGCTTCAGGCCGGCGCAATTGCCACCGGGCTGCCGCTGGCGCTGGTGCTGCTGGCGATGTGCTGGGGGACGCTGCGCGGTTTGCTGGCGCTTAACCGCCGGGCAGCACTGCCAGATGATGCGTGAGCCAGACCACTGCTGCGCAGGCGGCCAGCGCCAGCCACGGTAGCATCCCGGCGCGGGGCACTACCGGGGCCTCCTTGGCGGCATAATCAGCCTCGACCACGTTCACCGGAAACACCCCCTTGTCCTGCACATAATGGCGGAACAGGAACACCGGGATAATCAGAGCGGCGGCAATCAGCCCGTTGCGCAGCGTTCCTTCGCCCCAGACATCGGCGCCCGCCCCCATAAATACCATGTTGAGGAAGCCGAACCCGGCGGCGAGCGCCAGCAGCCAGGTCGGGCAGCGGAACGGGCGTTCCCAGCTGCCCCGGTCGATTCGGTGGATCCAGCCGGCCTGCAGATTGAGGAAGTTGAAGATGAAATAGCAGACGTTGGAAATCATCAGCACCGCGAAATAATCCGATGCCAGCAGCAGCAGCAGATTGAACCCCAGATCGGTCCACATCGCCGCGGTCGGCGCGCCGTGCTGGTTGACCCGCGACAGATAGCGCGGCAGCCAGCCATCGACCGAGGCCTGATACAGCGTGCGCGACGAGCCCATCATCGAAGTCATGACGATCAGCAGCAGCGCCAGGATCAGCATGGCGATGAAA
>JANOFJ010000080.1:0-11718 GCA_031413595.1 Novosphingobium sp. | reverse complement strand
CCGCCCGCCCGCTTCCCTCGGGCCGGATGGACCGAACTTCGGCGCGCGACTTCGGGATAGCGCTTTCGGTTGGCTCGGTGCTGATCATGGGACTTGCGGTGGGCCTGCTTGCGGGCGTGGTCCTGGCCATCTCGATCATCTATTACGCGGTGATCTATACCATCTGGCTCAAGCCTCGCACTCCGCAGAACATCGTGATCGGCGGCGGGGCAGGGGCCTTTCCGCCGATGATTGGCTGGATTGCGGTGACGGGCGACATCACCTTGATGCCGGTGCTGCTGTTCGCGATCATCTTCGTGTGGACCCCGCCGCACTTCTGGGCGCTGTGCCTGTTTGTCGAGACGGATTATGCCAAGGCCGGCATCCCGATGCTGCCCGTGGTCGCAGGCAAGCCGGCGACGCGGCGGCAGATATTGATCTATTCGGTGGTGTTGCTGCCACTGACCCTTTTGCCATGGTGGATCGGTAGTGCCGGGCTGGTATATGGCATTTCGGCGTTGCTGTTGTCCGGACTGTTCCTGGCGCTCGCGCTGCGGGTGACGGTATTCCGCCGCGACGGCGATGACGTCTCGATGAAGCCGGAGAAGCGGTTATTCGCCTATTCGGTGCTGTATCTTTTCGTGTTGTTCGGCGCCCTGGTGGCGGACCGCTGGATAGGCCTGCTTGGAGCATGATGATGGAAAACCCACTCGATCAAGATGCAGAACGCCGCCGGATCCAACGCGGCCGCAATATCGCCCTGGGGCTGCTGCTGGGCGGCCTGGTGATATTGTTCTACTTCATCACCATCGCCAAGATCTCGGGATGAACGCGGTGGCCTCAGTCCCGCTGGAGCGCCGAAATCTCCGCACCGGCCTGATCGCGCTGGCTGGCGCGCTGGCGATGCTGGGACTGGGTTATGCCTCGGTCCCGCTCTATCGGCTGTTCTGCCAGGTCACCGGCTTTGGCGGCACCACCCAGCGCGCGAGCGAAGCGCAGGCCAGCACGGTGAAAGTCGCGACCAAGACCATTTCGGTCCGCTTTGATGGCAATGTCGAAAGCGGGATGCCGTGGGAATTCGGACCCGAGCAGGTAACCCAAACCCTGCAGATCGGCGCCCGCAAAATGGCCTTTTTCAAGGCGCGAAACCTCTCACCCAAGGCGGTCACTGGCGTCGCCAGCTTCAACGTCACGCCCCAGACTGCGGGGCGCTATTTCAACAAGGTCCAGTGCTTCTGCTTCAATCAGCAGACGCTGCAACCAGGGCAGAGCGTCGATATGCCGGTGATCTACTATGTCGACCCGGCAATCCTGAACGATCCCGAGGCGAACGACATTGAGCAGATCACCCTCAGCTATACTTTTCACCAAGTTGCGGAACCCGAGCCAAAGGCTCTGGACCGCGCCAAGGTGGCAGGATAAGGGCGCTTTAAGAAATTCACCGGCGGCTGGTCCGCCGCAGTCGCAATGCCTTTGGGGACTATGACCATGGCCGGAACCAAGAACCACGATTACCACATTCTTCCGCCCGATATCTGGCCGTTTGTCGGCGCTTTTTCGGCATTGACGATGACCAGCGGCGGGGTGCTGTTCATGCACGACATCGCGGCTGGCAAATTTATCCTGCCGCTTGGCTTCGCCCTGGTTCTGCTGACCTTCTATGCGTGGTGGACCAATGTCGTGCGCGAAGCCCATCAGGGTTACCACACCCCGGTGGTCCAGCTGCACCTGCGCTATGGCATGATCCTGTTCATCGCTTCGGAGGTAATGTTCTTCCTCGGCTGGTTCTGGGCGTTCTTCGATTTCTCGCTGTTTCCCGCAACCACGACCGACGTTGTGGCCGGACAATGGCCGCCAAAGGCGATCGAGGCGGTGCTCGACGCGTTCGACCTGCCGTTGCTCAACACACTGATCCTGTTGTGTTCGGGCACAACCGTCACCTGGGCGCACCATTGCCTGATCCACGGCGACCGCGATGGCCTCAAGAAGGGGCTATGGGCGACGATCCTGCTGGGCATGCTGTTCACCAGTATCCAGGCTTACGAATATGCGGCCGCACCGTTCCCGTTCGGCGAGAACACCTATGGCTCGGCCTTTTACATGGCGACCGGGTTTCACGGGTTCCACGTTATCATCGGCACCATCTTTTTGGCCGTCTGCCTGAAGCGCGCCTATAATGGCGATTTCACCCCCCGCCAGCATTTCGGCTTCGAAGCGGCGGCGTGGTATTGGCACTTCGTCGATGTGGTCTGGTTGTTCCTGTTCGTAGCGATCTACGTCTGGGGCAGCTGGGGCTATCCGACGCATTGATGGCGGATAACAATCCGAATACCGGGGGGCAGCCGAGCATCGTCTCGGCTGCCCTTTTCGGTCTTTGCCCCCAGTGTGGCGGGCGGACCCTTTTTACGGGCGTCGCAAGTTTCGCGCCGCGGTGCCGTGCCTGCGGACTGGACTATGCGGCCTTCAACGTCGGGGATGGCCCTGCGGCCTTCCTGACCCTGATCATCGGGGCGCTGGTGACCGGGCTGGCGCTGTGGCTTGAGCTGACCTGGCATCCGCCGTTCTGGGTCCATATCCTGCTATGGGTGCCGTTCACTGCGGCGGCGGTCATCTGGGGGCTACGCGCAGGCAAGGCGGCGCTGCTGGCGGCCGAATTTCAGCAGAAGGCGGGCGAAGCGGGGCGCAAGGATCCATGATTCGCCGCATCCCCGTTTTTCCGACCCTGCTGGTCCTGATCGCGGCCGGTATCATGATCCAGCTCGGCTTCTGGCAGCTTGACCGGCGGATTTGGAAAGAAGGGTTGATCGCGCGCTATGCGGCGGCGGAGCAGTTTTCGTCCGAGTTGCCCTGGCCGGCGGACCGCGCCGCAGTTGATGCCGCCTTGTTCCGCCGTAGCAGCCTTGATTGCCAGTCCACCGGGGCAAGCGCAGCGATCGCCGGACGCAATTTCAAAGGCGAGTTGGGCTGGGCCCATACGATCCGCTGCACCCTGCGCGAAGGCGGCAGCGCGGAGGTGGTGATGGGCTGGTCGCGCGATCCGCAGCCCCGACCATGGGCCGGCGGGCTGGTCACTGGATTGATCGCTCCGGGCGGCAAGCAAGGCGCCCGCCTGCTCGCCTATCCGCCGCTGGCTGGGCTGGAGGCCAGTGCCCGTCCCGATCCCAAGGATCTGCCCAACAACCACCTCGCTTACGCGGTCCAGTGGTTCCTGTTCGCAGGCGTGGCGCTGCTGATCTATGCGCTGGCCTTGCGCAAGCGGCTTGCCGGAGACGGCGCGCCCCGCTAACCGCGCCTTCCATGGAATACATCTCCACCCGTGGCAGCGCCCCCGCGCTCGATTTTGCCGGTGCAACGCTGGCTGGCCTGGCGTCAGACGGCGGGCTTTTTGTCCCGCGCGAATGGCCGCGCTTCACCGAGGCCGAGATCGCCGGGATGGTCGGGCTCCCTTATGCAGAGCTGGCCGCCCGGGTGATGCAGCCGTTCGTGGGCGATTGCCTCAGTCCGGAGCGCCTGCTCGAGCTGACCCGCACCGCCTATAGCCGCTTCGCCCATGCCGCGGTGACGCCATTGAAGCAGCTCGATCAGCAGCATTGGCTGCTCGAACTGTTCCATGGACCGACGCTGGCATTCAAGGATGTGGCGCTGCAATTGCTGGGCCTGTTGTTCGAGGAGTTTCTGGCGCGCGGCGGTGATCCGTTGACGATCGTCGGCGCAACTTCGGGCGACACCGGCTCAGCAGCAATCGATGCAGTCGCGGGCCGGGCGCGGGTCGATATCTTCATGATCCACCCCAGGGGGCGTGTATCAGACGTCCAGCGCCGCCAGATGACCACGGTGCTCGCTCCAAACGTGCACAACATCGCGATCGAGGGCAATTTCGACGATGCCCAGGCGCATGTGAAGCGGATGTTCAATGATCCCGCGATGACTGGACGGTTCCACATCGGCGCGGTCAACTCGATCAACTGGGCGCGGCTGATGGCGCAGGTGGTCTATTATTTCGCCGCCGCACTCCAGCTCGGCGCGCCGGGCCGCAAGGTGGCCTTCGCGGTCCCGACCGGCAATTTCGGCGATGTCTTTGCCGGCTACGTTGCCGCGCAAATGGGTCTGCCGATAGAGCGGCTGATCGTGGCGACCAATGTGAACGACATTCTCCACCGCGCGCTGAACACCGGCGATTATTCGGCCGGAACGGTGACGGCTACTGCGGCGCCGTCGATGGATATTCAGGTCTCGTCCAATTTTGAGCGGCTGCTGTTCGATCTGGGCGGGTGCAATGGCGCCCAACTGGCGGCGCAAATGGCCGGATTCGAATCAACCAAGGCGATGCAGCTGACCAACACGCAACGCGAAGGCGCAGCGAAGCTGTTCTCCAGCGCGCGCGCCGATGCCGATGATATGTCCCGCACTCTGCGCTGGGCCTGGGAAGAGTGCGGGGAACTGCTCGATCCGCACACCGCAATCGGGCTTTATGCCGCTCGCGCGGCGGGGATCGCGCCAGAAGTGCCAGTGGTTACGCTGGCCACCGCACACCCGGCCAAATTCCGCGACGCGGTCGAGCGGGCGACGGGCCAGCGTCCCGGTATCCCTTCCCGCATCGGCGATTTGTTCGAGCGCGAAGAACGCTTTGCCGAGTTGCCCGGCGATTATGCCGCGATTGCAGATTACGTCGCGGCCCATGCGGTGCCGCGGGGCTGATGGCGCGGCTTGAAACCCAGCCACTGATCTTGTCGGGCGAGGGCTGGGCGGATTATGGCCTGATCGACAGCGGCCATGGCCGCAAACTCGAACGCTATGGCCCGCACCGTTTTATCCGCCCCGATGCGCAGGCGTTGTGGACACCGCGCGCGGAACGCTGGGCTTCCGACGGCGAGTTCGTGCCGGGTTCCGACGAGGACGGCGGCGGGCGCTGGCAGTTTGCCAAT
This sequence comes from Novosphingobium sp., assembly GCA_031413595.1. Classification (GTDB taxonomy): domain Bacteria; phylum Pseudomonadota; class Alphaproteobacteria; order Sphingomonadales; family Sphingomonadaceae; genus Novosphingobium. Next base: position 6,814 of record JANOFJ010000080.1, on the reverse strand, counting down.
CCGGTGCCGCAGGATGGTTGGCCGCTGGAGTGGGGCAATGTCCGCTTTACCGCGCAATGCACGCCGTTCCGCCATCTCGGCTTCTTCCCCGATATGGCTCCGGTGTGGGACTGGATGGGTCAGCAGCTCGCCGGCAAGAGCGATGCGGCAACGCTCAACCTGTTCGGCTATACCGGGGTCGGCACGTTGGCGTTAAGCCAGTTCGGTCCGGTGACCCATGTGGACGCCTCGAAAAAGTCGGTCGCGCAGGCCCGGCTCAATGCTGAGCTTTCCGATATGGCCGAGCGCCCGATCCGCTGGATTGTCGACGATGCTGCCAAGTTTGCTGCCCGCGAAGTTCGGCGGGGCAAGCGTTATGACGGGATCATCCTCGATCCGCCCAAATTCGGGCGTGGACCCGAAGGCGAAGTCTGGCGGCTGGAGGATCATCTAGGGGGCCTCGTGAGTGATTGCAGCAGGCTGCTCGATGAGAACAGCCGGTTCCTGTTCCTGACCGTCTATGCCGTGCGGATGTCGTCGCTCGCTCTGGCAGGCCTGCTGGATGAGGCGCTGGCCGATCTGCCCGGAACCATCGAACATGGCGATCTTGCGGTGCGCGAAGAAGGTGAGATCGATGGCAAGACCGGGCGTCTTTTGCCGACTGCGATCTTTGCCCGGTGGAGGAATGATTAGTGGCCGATAGCCTGATCCTGGAAGTTGCCGATCTTGAAGTGGATGTCCTGACCGGGATCTACTCGGAGGAAACCGGGCGTGCCCAGCCGTTGCGGATCACGATCATGGTGCGAATGAAACCAGCAGAGCGCTACGAGGCGGACACCCCGCTCAGCGCCAGCAAGAATTACATGGACCTGAAATTTGCAGCGAGCGAAGCTCTGCCCGAGGGCGTGCACTTCAAGCTGATCGAGGCGGTGGCCGACCATATTTGCGACACGCTGCTGGTGCAGGATCCGCGGGTCGAGGCGGTAACGGTCAAGATCGTCAAGCTGGCGATTAGCGAAAATGGTGAGCATATCGGTATGACGCTCACCCGCGAGCGGCGCTGATGGCGCTGTATGAGGCCAAGGCGCTGCCCGGCGCAGCTTTGGCCGCATCGGCCCGGTTCCATGCCAACCACTTGCCGCTGATCGAGATCGCGCTGGCGACCCTTGGCGAAACTTTGACCATCATCTTTCCTCCCGCCGATAACACTCATCGTGGGTGGCGACTGGCAGTGGTTCAGGAACTGGCCCGCGCATATGCTCCCGTTAGAATCAATGCGGTGGCTGGCGACAACGCGGCCGCCATTGCAGCGGCAGTCCGTTATTTCGAAACTGCCGAAGGGGTTACCGGACAATCTCTTATGTTAGTTGGCGAAGGCGCCGGTGCGGTGCTATCCTCGTTCTCATGAACACGCCTCAACCGTTGATCGACCAGTTCCAGCGGCGGATCAGCTATCTGCGGCTCTCGGTCACCGACCGCTGCGATCTGCGCTGCGCCTATTGCATGCCCGAGCGGATGGTATTCCTGCCGCGCGCCGAAATGCTCAGCCTTGAGGAATTGCATAAGCTGGCTTTGGGTTTCATCGCCCGGGGGATCACCAAGATCCGCCTCACGGGCGGCGAGCCGCTGGTCCGGCGCGATATGATCGAACTGGTCCAGGCGCTGGGCCGCAAACTCGGCGCCAATGATGGAACGGGGGGCCTGGAAGAACTGACGCTCACCACCAATGGCACGCGGCTGAGCGAGTTCGCCGATGATCTGGCGGCGGCAGGGGTGAAGCGGATCAATGTTTCGCTCGATACACTTGACCGCGAGACATTCGCACGGCTGGCGCGGCGCGATTCGCTGCCGCAAGTGCTGGAAGGGATTGCGGCCGCCAAAGCGGCGGGGCTCAAGGTCAAGATCAACACCGTGGCGCTCAAGGGTATCAACGAGGACACGATCGCCGATTTCGTCGGCTGGGCGCATGGTCAGGGTCACGAGGTGACGCTGATCGAGGTTATGCCGCTGGGCGAGGTAGAGGAGGATCGGTTCGATCACTATTTGCCGCTCAGCGCCATGCGCGACCGGCTGGAGCAGAGCTTTACCCTGACCGAAAGCAGCCACCGCTCAGGCGGTCCGGCGCGTTATGTCGATGTGGCGGAAACCGGCGGACGCCTCGGTTTCATTACCCCGCTGACCAATAATTTCTGCGAGGGCTGCAACCGGATCAGGGTTACTGCGACCGGCCAGCTGTTCGCTTGCCTTGGCGGCAAGGAGCAGGTCGATCTGCGCGGCGCGCTGCGCTCCGATGATCCTGATGCGGGTCTATCGGCTGCGCTTGACGAGGCGATGCGGATCAAGCCTGAGCGCCACCATTTTGCCATCGATGCGCCCGGCCGCGCGCCATCACTGGCGCGGCATATGTCGATGACCGGGGGCTAGCGATGCCGGCGCGGCTGCTGTTCCTGGGCCGGCTGGAAGATCTGGCCGGTGGTCCGGTCCGCGAAGTGGCTCCCGGCCCGCTGGAGACAGTGCTGGCCGGGCTCGATCCGGCGCTGGCGGTGGCCTTGCTGGAAGAGCGGATCCGGATCGCGCTCAACGGCACGCTACTTTCCGAGCGTGGCGGAATCGTTCTGGCAAGCGGCGACGAACTGGCCTTCCTGCCGCCAGTCAGCGGGGGCTAGCTGTTGCCAGACGTCCGACTTCTCGAAGGTTCGTTCGATCCAGGCGCGGAGCTGGATCAGTTCGCAGCGCGCAATCCGGCGGCGGGCGGTATCGTCAGCTTTCTCGGCCAGGTCCGCAGCGGTGAGGGGGTGGAGGTGCTGGAGCTAAGGCACTTTGGCCCGCTCACCTTGCCGGGCATGATCGATCTGGGCGAGCTGGCAGAGAGCCGGTGGGAGCTGGACGGGCTGCTGATCCTGCACCGCACCGGGCAGATGCTGCCGGGCGATCCGATCGTGCTGGTGGCAGCCGCCGCGCGGCATCGCCGCGATGCCTTTGCCGCAACCGATTTTGTGATGGATCACCTGAAAAGCGATTCGTGGTTCTGGAAGCGTGAACGCCGGGATGGGATCTGGCAGTGGGTTGAGCCGCGCCAGCAGGATCACGCCGACATTTCGCGCTGGGGTTAGCTTGGCTGGCTAGCTGGCGAGCCTGCCGCGCAGGGCGATCAGCACGGTATCCTCAGTTCTGACCAAGCCGATCACCTTATCGCGCGCCTCGGCAATGGCTGACACATCGTCGCCGCTGATGCGGGTCGAGGCATAAAGGGCGTCAAGATCGGCAAGCGCTATCATCGCATTGCTTCGGGCCGATTCGAGATCGGCGAGCGCAATGGTCGCAACCGACCAGCCTTCACTGGCCACTGCGGCACCGCTCGCCGAATTGGTCAGCTGGCGGGCTTTGGCTTCGCGCGCCTTGAACTGGGCGTCAGCAGCGCGCGCAGAATCGAGCAATTGGGCGAGCCGGGCCGCCAGCGTAGGACTAGGCGGAGCAGGGGTGGCAATGGGCGCGGGATCGGGTGGAACAACCGGCGCGGTGCCGCTGATCCGCTCTGCCGGACGCCGGGCGAGCGAGGGATAGTTGGCTGTATCGGCGCCGCAACCGCCCAGCACCAAGGCGAGCGGGGCAGCTATCAAGGGAAGCGACGGCTTGATCATAACCGCGGCCATAGCATGCCGGGCCAAGGATGCCAGAGGGGGCGGATTTGCCCACTTCATGCGTTGACAGCAGAGGCACCTTCGATTAGTGGCACCGCTTCTTCCGGACCCCTGCTATCAGGCGGGGCAATCCGGCGCGCCGCTGTAAGAACTTCCAATACGGGATTTTCTCAGGCGGGGCGAGGAATTCAGCCTTTGGGCATATGAACGGATAGAAGCACCATGTTCGCAGTAGTGCGCACGGGCGGCAAACAGTATCGGGTTGCTGCCGGAGACAAGATCGCGGTCGAAAAGCTGGCTGGTGAGGCCGGTGACAAGATCACTTTGGGCGACGTCCTGCTGGCCGGTGACGGCGGCGAGATCGCTGATGCCGGCAAGGTGGTGGTTTCGGCTGAAATCATCGCGCAGGCGAAGTCGGAAAAGGTGATCGTTTTCAAAAAGCGTCGCCGCCACAACTATCGCCGCAAGAACGGCCATCGCCAACAGCTTACCCTGCTGCGGATCCTGGCCGTTGGCGGTGAGGAAAAGAAGGCTGCCGCTCCCAAAAAGGAAGCTGCGCCCAAGGTTGAAGCGGCACCTGTGGCTGAAGCTGCACCTGCGGCTGAAAAGCCGGCCAAGAAGGCTCCTGCCAAAAAGGCCGCTGCCCCCAAAGCCGCTGCTGAATAAGAATTCGGAGTAGATCGAGATGGCACATAAGAAAGCAGGCGGCTCTTCGCGCAACGGTCGCGATTCGGCAGGCCGCCGCCTTGGCGTAAAGAAGTTCGGCGGTCAGGAAGTGATCGGCGGCAATATCATCATTCGCCAGCGCGGCACCCGCGTATATCCGGGCGCCAATGTCGGCATCGGCAAGGATCACACCTTGTTTGCGCTGACCGCCGGCCGCGTGCGATTCCACGATGGCAAGCAGGCCCGCAAATATGTGTCGGTCGATATGGCAGTCGCTGCTGAATAGCTGGATGGTCAATCAAGGGCCATCCTGACGGGATGGCCCAGCCAGACTTCTTGTCTGGCGACACGAGGGAGAGGGCCCGGTCCCGTCTCCCTTTTTTCATATCTCCCTCTGCCACGCGCCGGTTCACCCGATTTGGGGTGCATACCGACGCGAGACGTAACGGCATTGTCACGCAAGCGGTCTAGACAGGCGCTGCAGGGCATGAATTGGGAGAAATACATTGTTCATTCGCAGCGAAAGGCTGTTCCTGCGGCCCGGCTGGCCCGAGGATTGGGAAGAACTGCTCACCAGTATCGGTGACGAAGCGGTGGTGCGCAACCTCGCCAAGGCGCCGTGGCCATATACCGCCGAGGATGCACGCGGGTTTGCTGCGCGTCCGCAGGATTCGCGTTGCCCGCATTTCTTCGTGACGGTGCCGACCAGCAGCGAACCGGCGCGGATCATCGGCAGCGTCGGGCTGGGAGTCAATGATGGCGAGATTGAGCTGGGTTACTGGATTGCCCGCGATTGGTGGGGCCGCGGCTATGCAACCGAAGCCGCACGCGCTGTGCTGAAGCTGGCGAAAACGCTGGGTCACCGGCGCATCAGCGCTGGACACTTCACCGACAACCCCGCCTCGGGCCGGGTGCTCACCAAGGTCGGCTTCGAGCCTACCGGAGAAGTCCGGTCGCGCTTCAGTCTGGCGCGGGGAAGCGAGGCACCAGCGGTGATCCATGCTCTGACGCTGGGTGAGGCATGCGATTGCGATGATGCGGTCGACGCCGGAATGCGCGTGGCGTGAAGACTGCGTCGTCCCGGACTTGATCCGGGACCGCTGGCCTCATCAATGCAACCTCGCGCCGACGAGGCCTGCGGTCCCCGGTCAAGCCGGGGACGACGGATTACCTACCCCAGAACCGCGTCCCTGAATTCGCTTTCGGTCTTGCCAATCAGGGCGCGGTCATCGTGGTTCCACGGGTGGAAGCCGGGCAGGAAATAGGCGCACCAGGCCGGGAAAATCCGCCGCAGGATACCGGGCTGCCACAGCAGATAGGCGGCCAGCTGCCATTTCACGCGGGCTCCGGTGATGCCGTCCTGGGCCAGCAGTTCAAGCGAATCGTTCCAGCGGTTGGTGATGAAATTCTTGGTCACGATCACCATCATGATCGATTTCAGTTTCCAGCGCCGCCACCGGCTCCAGTCGCGGGTAGCATGAAGATAGGTGTCGAACGCGACGCCCTTGTGCTCGATCTCCTCCATCGCATGCCAGCGCCACATTGCCCCGGCATCGCCCGCCGCGCCTGCGAAATGGCGCGGGTTGGCGAGGAAATCATGCGCCATCATCGCAGTATAATGCTCGAGCGCGATAGTGACCGCCAGGTTGATGATTGCCGGCCGGTCCTTGGTCAGCTCGAGGTTTGCTGCCACTCGGGCATCGATCTTTTCCAGATCGTAACCCGCATCAACGGCCGCCTTGTTGAAGACAATATGTTCGCGGGTGTGGTTGATTTCCTGCTTCACAAAGGCGCGGATTTCTTCGGCCAGCTTGGGGCTGGCGCCATCGCGGTGGGCTTTGACCGCTTCGATGAAAAACGCCTCGCCGCGCGGGAATGTCGCGGAGAGGGCATTGTGCCAGGCGGTCGCAATCGGATCGCCGTTCAGCCACCAGCGGCCAGGCTTGTCCCCCCGGCCAAAGCGCTGATCGCGGACGGTGATTGCCAGATTGGCGGGGGTGGGGACGGGCTTCTTGCCGTTTGCTGCCACTGGTTCTAGGCCAAGCGGGAATTTAACTGGTGCATTCATGGCCCTTTGGATATATTAACTGACACCAATGTCAATAAGAAAACGCCTGTCGCAAGAAGAAAGCCGGACCGTCGCGCTCGAAGCCGCGCGCCTCTTGCTGGTTGAGCTGGGTCCGCAAGCGGTGACGCTGAAGGCCGTGTCGAGCCGGATTGGCCGCACCCATGCCAATCTGCTCCATCATTTTGGCTCAGCCGCCGGCCTTCAGAAAGAGCTCGCCAAATATCAGGCCAAGACCATCTGCGCGACCATCGCCGCTGCCGTGATCGCCAGTCGCGCCGGAGTTGGATCCCCGCGGGACGTGGTCGACATGACGTTCGACGCCTTCGACAAGGAGGGCGGCGGCGCGCTCGCCTCTTGGATGGTGCTCAACGGTAATGAGGATGCGCTCGATCCAATTGTTGAGGCGATTCACGATATTGTCGATGAGCTGCATGAATTCGGCGCGGGCAGCATGCGCGAA
>JANOFJ010000079.1:0-4311 GCA_031413595.1 Novosphingobium sp. | reverse complement strand
CCTGAACTCGTTTCAGGGCCCATTTCGCACCCCGCTCTGCCGCCCGATTTTTTGAGGCTACTGGCGAAATTCCGCCACGCCTGCGGGCAGTGGACGTGAGGCCTGATGGGCCCTGAAACAAGTTCAGGGTGACGAAGAATGGGTGATATTTCCCTCCCCTGAAGAGGCGGGGCATTCGTGATGTTTGGGCGCATTGCCGCCATGGTGTTCAAGGAGCTGCGCCAGATGGGCCGCGATCCGGGCACGATCGCGCTGATGCTGCTGATGCCGATCATCCAGTTGGTGATCTTCGGCTATGCGATCAACGGCGATCCGCGCCATTTGCCGCTGGCGGTGGAGAGCAGCGACAACTCCGCCTTCTCGCGCTCGGTGGTCACGGGCCTCCGCAACACCGGCTATTTCGATGTTCGCGAAGTGGTTGCCGCGCCCGGCGCTGGCGAGCGGCTGATCGCCGATGGCAAGGTGCAATTCGTCCTGACTATCCCGCCCGATTTCTCACGCGCGCTGATCAGGGGCGAGCGGCCGCAACTGTTGCTCAGTGTCGATGCGACCGATCCCTCCGCCACCGGCCCGGCGACTGCCGTGGTGGGCGAGGCGATCAATCAGGCGTTGGCGCATGATTTGATCGGGCCGCTCGCGCCGCGCAAACCTGGTCCGCCACCGGTCATTCTGGTGGTCCAGCGCAATTACAATCCCGAAGGCATCACCAGCCACAATACCGTGCCGGGACTGCTGGCGATCATCCTGTCGATCACCATGGTGATGCAGACCGCCATGTCGGTAACCCGCGAGACCGAACAGGGGACGATGGAAAACCTGCTCGCCACGCCGCTGCGTCCATTCGAGGTTATGGTTGGCAAGATCATCCCCGCTATGCTGGTCGGTTTTGTCCAGATGGTGGTGGTGCTGCTCTGCGCGGCGCTGATTTTCCAGGTGCCATTTGTCGGCTCGCTGGCACTGACCGTGGCCGTGACGCTGCTGTTCGCGGTGGTCAGCCTGGCGCTGGGCTTCACCTTCTCGACCATCGCGCAAAGCCAGATCCAGGCGATGCAGATGAGCTTCTTCTACATGCTGCCCAGCATTCTTTTGTCGGGCTTTGCCTTCCCGTTCCGCGGCATGCCGCAGTGGGCTCAATATTTCGCAGAGCTTCTGCCAACCACCCATTACATCCGGCTGGTGCGCGGGATCATGCTCAAAGGCTGGGATCTGGCCGCCGCACTGCCCCAGATCGGGGTGCTAGTGGCGATGTTGCTGGTGCTGGGTTTTGTAGCGGTCCGGCGCTATCAGGATACGATTGCCTGACCCCTACAGCTTGGTTGCGGGACTGGCAGCTTCTTGAGGCAGCACCGTCACCTCGACCGCACCATTGGCGGTGAGATAGCGCTTCACCGCAGCCTGGATATCCGCAACGGTGATCGCCATCAGCCTGGCTTTGCCCGCCTGGAAGCGCGCGATCCGGTCGGGCTTTGATTGCGCTTGCTCGACCAGTGCCATCCAGCCGCGATTGCTCTTCAGAGCATTGTCATAGCTTTCGAGCGCAGGCGCCCGGGCGCGCTGGAGGATGTCAGCGCTGACCGGCGCATTGCGCAGCTCGGCAATCGTCTCGGCAATCGCCGCGCGGGTTGCGGCAACTTCGTGGACATCGACCGAGGCGGTGACCGAAAAAGTGCCATAGCCGCGCCAGACCCGCGACGTATCGCTGCTTGCGCCCGGCGAATAGGCCTTGCCCAATTTCTCGCGGAGCTTGTCGGTCAGCTCGATCTGGACGATCCGTTCAAGCAGGGCAAGCTGCATCGCCTGGACTGGATCGGCATCATCGCGTGTCGGCCAGATCAGCTGGATCAAGGCCTGATCCTTCGGCCCGCCGTGATGCAACACATGTGCGGTGCGATTGGCGGTAAAAGGACGCTGGCGCTGCTCAAGATAAGGGCGGAATTCAGCTTCGCGCGCCGGGAGCGCTCCAAAGGTTTTGGCGACCAGCGCGATAGCCTGCGCCTCGTCAAGATCGCCGACCATGGCGATCTCGATCGCGCCGTGGGCCAGCCGGTCGGTGATGTCGGTCTTGAGGCGGGCAAAGCTGAGCGCGCGATAATCTTCAACCTTGCCAAGCGAGAAACGCGGGTCATTGTCCGACAGGATTGCCCCAAGATCGGCCGACAGCGCAGACCCGGGGGTGGCCCGCAAGGCCGCGAAATAATTGTTCATCGCCTGCCGGTAAAGCACCTCGCCCTCGGGGCGATAGCCCGGATCGGTGACCAGTGCGGCCATAACCTGAAGCTGCAATTCCAGATCGCGCCGGGTGGTTGTGGTGGTGCCGGCAAAGCTCTCGGCAGCTGGTGAAAACGGCGCCGAAACAGTCCGCCCGGCCAGCATCGTCTGCAGCTCGTCGAGGCTGTGCTTGCCCAGTCCGCCGACCGGCAGCATCGCCGCCAGTGCGGCCGCGCGCGGGTTGCCGCGGGTTTGCAGCATATTGCCGCCATCCAGATTGAGGCTGACCACGATCCGATCCTTATCCAGATCGGTATGCTTCAGGTTCAGCCGCACGCCATTGGCAAAGCGGATCGTGCGGATGCCAAGCGCCGGCGCGACGCTGTCGCTGGCCACCGTTCCCGGCAGGCCGAAATCACCGTAACCAAAGCTGCCCGCAGCCTTGACCTCGGACTGCTTGAGCGCGACCTTTGCGACCTCGTCCCACACCGCTCGCAGTGCTGCCGCGCCGCCTTCTGGGGCCTTGCGGCCCTGGAACCGCAGCAATGGCTCGTCGAGCGGCAGGATCTCGCGCTTCAGCGCTGCCTGAACGGCTTCAGGGGTAATCTGGGGGATGAAAGTCCCGAGCCGGGTCAGCGAGTTCTGCGGCGTGTCGGGCACCACCTCATCCTCGATCAGCGCCATGACCCCGCCCACCAGCGTTCCGTTGCTGCGGGTATCGGCCGAGGCCGCAGCGTTCTGGCTGCTGGTCAGGATCTGGGCGATTTGTTCGGCCACTTCGTCCTTGGTGAAGCCGAATTCCATCGCCCGGCGATATTCGAGCGCTGCTTCGCTAAGGCCCCGCTTCCAGCCGCCGTCGATCGTGTTGACCACCAGATTGGTGGTGATCCCAGCCTTGAAAACCGCCCCGGTGCTGACCGACGCGCCCCGATAAGGGGGATTTTCCCGCAGGGTCAGCCGCGCCAGACGCCGATTGATGATGCCATAGCCAATCCGCCGCAGCTGGTCCTCGCGCCGCTGTGCCAGCCGGTCGGGTTCATCGCGCCACGGCCCGTGCCGGGCGGCGCTGATCTGTTCTGATAACGCTGGATCGACATAGATATCGGTCTGCGCCTTGAGCTTTGGATCGACCGGGCCGGCATCGGGCTTGGGCTCGGCAGGAGCTGGTTGCCAATCCGCGAATTTCGCCTTGAGCAACGCCTCGGTCTGTTCAGGCGGAAAATCACCGATCACGACGAGCGTTGTCTGCGCAGGTACATACTCGCGCCGCCAGAACGCCTTGAGCGCGTCCGCCGTGGCGGCATTCAGCGTTTCGGCCGTGCCGATCGGCAGACGCTTGCCATAGCGCGCTTGCGGGTAAGCGAATTCGACCGAATCGAGGAAATTGCGCAGCTGGAAACTGTTGCGGTCGCGCATTTCTGACAGCACCACGCCGCGTTCGCGGTTCACGGCGGCGGAATCGAATTTGAGCTCGCTGGCGGTTTCGCGCATCAGCATCAGCGCGGTATCCAGCAGCGCCGGATCGTTGCGCGGCAGGTCGAGCAGATAGGTGGTCCGCTCGAACCCGGTCTGGGCATTGGTATCGGCCCCAAACGCCAGGCCGCTGCGTTCGAGCAGCTTGACCATCTCGCCCTCGGGCACGTTGGTGGAGCCGTTGAAGGCCATATGCTCGACATAATGCGCAAAGCCGCGTTCGGCCTCGCTCTCGTCAAGCGAGCCCGCGTCGATCTGCATTCGCACCAGCGCGGTGCCCTTGGGGGTCGCGTTCTGGCGGATCACATAGCGCAGGCCATTGGCGAGCTTGCCGAAGCGATAGTCGGGATCGACCGGCACGTCGCTCGCCTCGAAGGCCCAGTCCGATTTTGGAGGCGCGACCGTGGCCAGCCGCGCCTGCTGGGGCGCGCAGGCGGAAAGGGAAATGGCAGAAAGGGTGAGGAGATAGAAGGCTTTGCGGTTCATCGCCGTGTGGTGAAGGAAAGTTGGGCTTGGGGCAAGGATGCAACTCCGTCGTCCCCGGCTTGACCGGGGAGCGCGGGGCCCAACAAAACGGCCCCGCCACCATGTGGGCCGCCGGCCGGGAGCAAGTACGGGACCGCCGACAAA
>JANOFJ010000078.1:0-7170 GCA_031413595.1 Novosphingobium sp. | reverse complement strand
CGCTCGGGCCTCAGGCATACCGAGGCAGGCGATACGATCTATAAGTCCGACGAGGTGCGGATGCTGTTCCTTGATGGGCGCGACGACATGGCCGCCTATGCCGAGGCCCAGCCTCTGGAGGCCGAGCCCGGCCGCAAGTGGGAGTATTCGAGCGCGACTACGGTGATCCTTGCCGATCTCGTCGCGCGCTCGCTGACCACAAGTACCGATCCCGCGACACGGCGCCGCGCGGTAAGTGAATACCTCAAGACAAGGTTGTTCGAGCCGCTCGGGATGCGCTCGATGGTGCCTGAATTTGACACCGCCGGAACCCTGATCGGCGGCAGCCTGATCCACGGCACCGCGCGCGACTGGGCCAAATTCGGCGAGTTCCTGCGGACGGGCGGCTCGGTGAACGGTGCCCAGCTGGTGCCGCGGGGCTGGATCGAGTTCATGGTCAAGGGCAATCCCCGCAATCCCGGATACGGCGCGCAGATCTGGCTCAACCATCCCCAGGCCGAAGACGGCACGATCCAGTTCCCCGGCGCGCCATCCAGCACCTTTTCGATGAACGGCCATCATGGCCAATATGTCGCGGTGTCGCCCAGACAAAGCCTCACCTTGGTCCGGCTTGGCCGAACCGATGACGGCGCACGTCAACCGGTGCGCGACGCGATCGCCCGGATCATCCAACTTTTCCCCAAGGACATCCAAAAGTGACTGAAAAAACCGCATTGATTACCGGGATCACCGGCCAGGACGGGGCTTATCTGGCCCGGCTGCTGCTGGAAAAGGGCTACCGCGTCCACGGCATCAAACGCCGCGCCTCCAGCTTCAACACCCAGCGGATCGACGAAATCTATGAAGACCCGCATGCCCCCGATCCCAAGCTGACGCTGCATTACGGCGACCTCACCGATGCTACCAATCTGATCCGGATCGTCCAGGAGACCCAGCCGGACGAGATCTACAATCTGGCGGCGCAAAGCCATGTTCAGGTCAGTTTCGAATCGCCCGAATATACTGCCAATTCCGATGGCATGGGCACGCTGCGGCTGCTTGAAGCGATCCGGATCCTGGGGCTGGAAAAGAAGACGCGGTTCTATCAGGCCTCGACCTCGGAGCTTTATGGCCTCGTCCAGGAAGTGCCGCAGCGCGAAACCACGCCGTTCTATCCGCGCAGCCCCTATGCGGTGGCCAAGCTCTATGCCTATTGGATCACGGTCAACTACCGCGAGGCATACGGCATCCACGCCTCGAACGGGATCCTGTTCAACCACGAAAGCCCGTTGCGCGGGGAAACTTTCGTAACCCGCAAGATCACCCGCGCGGTGGCGGCGATCACGCTGGGGCGGCAGGAGATGCTGCATCTGGGTAATCTCGATGCCAAGCGCGACTGGGGCCATGCACGCGAATACGTTCGCGGTATGTGGCTGATGGTACAGGCCGATGAGCCCGACGATTTCGTGCTGGCCACGGGTGAAACCACCACCGTGCGCCAGTTTACCGAATGGGCCTTTGCCGATGCCGGGATCAGCCTTGAATGGCGCGGGACAGGGGTGGAGGAACAGGGCTTTTGCGCGGCCACCGGCGCGTTGCGGGTGGCGATCGATCCGCGCTATTTCCGACCGACCGAGGTCGATCTGCTGATCGGCGATCCGGGCAAGGCGCACCAGAAACTCGGCTGGAAGGCCGAGATCAGCGTGCGTGAACTGGTCCGCGAAATGGTGCTGGCCGATCTGGAGACGATGCGCAGCGCGCCCATTGGCCGGGGCGGATAGGCGTGGTGTATTCGCTTGCTGGAAAACGCGTGTGGGTGGCCGGTCACCGCGGCATGGTCGGCGGGGCGATCTCCCGCGCATTGGCGGGGGAGGACTGCGAGGTACTGACCGTCTCCCGCGGCGAACTGGACCTGACCGATCAGGTCGCCGTGCGCGACTGGATGGCGGCTATGCGCCCGCAGGCGGTGTTCCTGGCCGCCGCGCGGGTCGGCGGGATCCTCGCCAATGACACCCAACCGGTCGATTTCCTGCGCGACAATCTGTTGATCGAGACCGCGATCTTCACCGGTGCGCACGCAGCAGAGGTCGAAAAGCTGCTGTTTCTGGGATCAAGCTGCATCTACCCCAAGTTTGCCCCGCAGCCGATCAATGAAGACGCGCTGCTGACCGGTGCGCTCGAGCCGACCAACGAATGGTACGCGATCGCCAAGATCGCCGGGATCAAGCTGGCGCAGGCCTACCGCAAGCAATATGGCTGCGATTACATCAGCGCCATGCCGACCAATCTGTATGGCCCGGGCGATAATTTCGATCTCACTTCCAGCCACGTCATGCCCGCGCTGATCCGCAAGGTGCATGCCGCCAAGCAGTCTGGCGGCACGGTGGAAGTTTGGGGAACCGGCACGCCGCTGCGCGAATTTCTATACGTCGATGATTGCGCCGATGCCTGTCTCCATCTCATGAAGCACTATTCGCAGCCTGGGCATATCAATGTCGGCTCGGGCGAAGACCTGTCGATCATGGCGCTGACCCGGCTGGTGATGGAGGTGATCGGCTACGATGGCCCGGTCGTCACCGACCCGGCCAAGCCCGATGGCACCCCGCGCAAGCTGATGGACAATTCCCGGCTCAAGACGCTCGGCTGGAGCCCGTCCATCCCGCTTCGGGAAGGGATCGCCCGCAGTTATAAGGCTTTTCTGGAAGGTGCAGGCCGGGGGCTCTAGACGTAGAAAGTACCCCCGACCACGGTCACACAGTCTCCGCCCAGCCATGCATTTGTGCCATCGCGGCGGCAGGTGAGCGCCCCGCCCCGCACCGATGCTTGAAACGCGGTAAAACTCTCGCGCCCCAGCCGGTCGGCCCAGAACGGGGTCAGCACCGCATGGGCCGATCCGGTAACGCTGTCTTCATTCACCCCGCAGCCGGGGACGAACACCCGGCTGACCACATCGGCAGTCTCGCCTGTCGCAGTGACTATGAACTGCACATCACCGAATGCGGCGAGCGCCCTGAAATCAGGCGTCAGTGCGCAGACCTCGCGTTCCGAGGCGTAGCGGAGGACATTGTAGTGGCCATCCGCTGAGCGCCATACTTCGGCTGGCTGGCCAAGCAGCGCCGCTGCCTCGTCCCAGGCGCCGGGCGCGGTGGGGATCAAGGGCAGCGCGACCTCATAGCCAGTACCCTGCCGCCGCACTTCCAGCACGCCGGCTTGCCGGGTACGGAACCGGACCCGCTCAAGCGAAGGATCGCGCCCCAGCAGCACATGGCCCGAGGCCAGCGTGGCGTGGCCGCACAGCCGTACTTCCAACTCGGGGGTAAACCAGCGCAATTCCCAATCCGCCGCATCGCTCGCATCGGGGATCAGAAAGGCGGTCTCGGCAAACATATTTTCCGCCGCGATGGCTTGCAGCACGCTATCGTCCAGCCAATCGTCGAGCAGCATTACCGCGGCCTGATTGCCCGCAAAAGCGCAGGACGCAAAGGCATCGACATGCCAATAGGGGACGGAGTGGCTCACTTCACGGGCTCCTTTTGGGCAGGTTCCTGTTGCGCGGCCGCTTCGGCCAGCAAATCGTCCGCCGCCAGGCCGGATTCATCGACATGCCCTTCAGGGTCTGGATGAATCAGAATCTCGATCCCGGGAAATTCAGCGAGCAGCTTTTCCTCGATATCATCCATCACCTCATGTGCCTGGGCGACGGTCATGGCGGGATCGACCCAAACATGGAACTGGACGAAATCATGGTTGCCCGAGGTGCGTGTGCGCAGATCGTGGAGGCCCTTGAGCTCAGGGTGCCGCGCGACGACTTCGAGGAAGCGGGCCTTTTTGTCGTCGGCCCATTCTTGATCCATCAGCTGTTCGATCGCAGCTTGCGAAGCACGCCATGCTCCCCAACCCAGCCAGGCCGCGATGGCGAGGCCAAATAGCGGATCCGCCCCTGCCGCGCCGGCATACTGGTCAAGCGCCAGCGCAGCGATGACCGCCAGATTGAGCAACAAATCCGATTTGTAGTGCAGATGATCGGTCGCGATGGCGAGGCTGCCGGTCCTGCGGATGACGTAGTTCTGCCAGGCCAGCAACAGCAATGTAACGCCGATCGCAATGGCGGACACTGCAATGCCCTCAGCCGCTGCCGCGGTGCGCGCGCCGCCCAGCAGTTGTTGCACCGCACGGGCCGCCAGCGTCAGCGCCGAAATCGAGATCAGCACCACCTGGAACATCGCCGCCAGCGCCTCGGCCTTGCCGTGACCGAAGCGGTGATTGTCGTCAGCTGGCTGAGCCGCGACCCAGACGCCGAGCAGCGTGGCCATCGAGGCGACCAGATCGAGGACCGTATCGGCGAGACTGCCCAGCATCGCCGTCGATCCGGTCGACCATGCTGCCCAGGCCTTCAGCCCGACCAGCAGCAATGCCACTGAAATGCTGGCCAAAGCCGCGCTACGGTTGAGGGAGGCAGGGCTGATGCTCATGGAAAAAGCAACGTGCTGGGCCAGTCACCCCCGGGGCCGCGCGAAAAGCGGCGGCGTTCGTGCAGGCGGTGGTCGCGGTCGCACCAGAACTCGATTTGATCAGGCGTGAGGCGAAAGCCGGTCCAGTGGGCCGGACGGACAACATCGCGCCCGGCAAACTCCTGTTCCACCGCAGCATAGCTTGCCAGAAAAGTCGCGCGACTATCCAGCGGTGCGGATTGGTCGGAAGCCAGCGCGCCCAGCTGGGAATCGCGGCTGCGGCTGGCGAAATAGGCGTCAGCCGTGGCGTCATCGACCGGGGCGAGAACGCCTTCGATCCGGATCTGGCGGCGCAGCGATTTCCAGTGGAACAACAGCGCGGCATGGGAATTGGCAAGAATTTCCCCGCCCTTGCGGCTGTGGCTGTTGGTGTAGAACACGAAGCCATCAGGGCCATGACCCTTCAGCAGCACCATCCGCACCGAGGGGCGGCCATCGGGCGTGGCAGTAGCCAGCGCCATGGCGTTTGAATCGTTGATCTCGCTGAGCCGCGCCTCGGCAAACCAGCTTTCGAACAGCTGAAATGGATCGCCGGTCGGGATCACATCGCTGCTGGCTTCAATACTCACTTGGCGGTTCCGTTCAATATTGGGGCGATCCGCATAGCGCCGCAGCCGGTCAGATGAAAGCGCCGACACCGCCGAGCTTGCCGTATTGCGCTTACTTACCTAGCTAGGCCTTATGTCCGATCCCTATACGACCCTGGGCGTTGCCCGCAGCGCGACCGAAAAGGACATCAAGTCCGCCTATCGCAAGCTTGCAAAAGAGCTTCACCCCGATCGCAATACTGACAATCCCAAGGCTACCGAGCGCTTCAGCAAGGTGACCCAGGCCTATGATCTGCTGACCGACAAGGACAAGCGCGCCCGGTTTGACCGCGGCGAAATCGATGCGGAAGGCAATCCCACCTCCCCGTTCGGCTCTGGCGGCGGACGGCATCCCGGCGGGCCGGGTGGCGGCTTTGGCGGCGGCGGCGGCCAGCGCGGCGGCTTTGAGGGCTTTGGCGTTAACGAAGGCATTGATATCGGTGATATCTTCGACGGGCTGTTCGGCGGGCGTGGCGGCGGCGGCATGGGCGGCGGCGGGATGGGCGGCAGCCAGGGCCGGGGCCGCGCAGCCCCCAAGGGTGCCAATGTCCAATACCGGCTGGCGGTCACCTTGCCCGATGCCGCAACCCGGGCGACCCAGCGGATCACGCTGGCCGATGGCAAGACAATCGACCTCAAACTGCCCGCCGGGACCGAGGATGGCACCCAGATGCGGCTTGGCGGCAAAGGCGAGAGCGGGCCCGGCGGCGCCGGCGACGCGATCGTCTCGATCCAGGTCCAGCCGCACAGCTATTTCCGCCGTGATGGCGACAATATCCGGCTCGACCTGCCGATCACGCTGGACGAGGCGGTGAACGGGGCCAAGATAAAGGTGCCGACCGTCGAGGGCGCGGTGATGCTCACAGTCGCGCCGGGCAGCAGCTCGGGCAAGACGCTGCGGCTGAAGGACAAGGGCTTTACCCGCAAGGACGGAACCCGCGGCGACCAGCTGATCACGCTGGAAATCCAGCTTCCCGAAGGCGAGGTCGGGGCTGATCTTGCGGCGCGGCTTGAAGGCTGGACCGATCCGCGCGCGCTGCGCAGCCGGTTTGGCGTCTGAACACCGGACGCGTGATGGAAGAACGGCCCCTCAGCAAGACCGACTTGCCGCCACTCACCGTTCCGGATCTTTCCCCGGAAGCCCGCCGCAAGCAGGCGCTCCGCTGGCGGGCCGGCCTGCAAGAGCAGGTGGAAGAATACGTCGGCCCCAACGGCACATTCTGGGCAACGCGGCTTTACCGCATTGTCACCCGGATCTGGACCGGCGCCTATAACGACGGTTTCATCCACGCCGGCAATCTGGCCTATATGTCGATCCTGGCGCTGTTTCCCTTCTTCATAACCGTCGGGGCAATCTTTTCGCTGCTGGGCGAGACGGAACAGCGCGAGGCATCGATCCGCGCCTTCCTGCAAGCCGTTCCCCCGGTAGTGGCCGCTGCGATCGAGCCGGTGGCGCGCGATGTAATCTCGGCCCGCAGCGGCTGGTTGCTGTGGGTCGGCGGACTGGTCGGGCTGTGGACGGTGGGCAGCCTGATCGAGACCATCCGTGACATTTTGCACCGCGCCTATGGCACCCGTTCTGCCGCTGCTTACTGGCGCTACCGTCTGATTTCCAGCGCGGCTATCGTTGTCGCAGTAGTGGCGCTGCTGTTCTCGCTGTTCGCGCAGGTCGCGATCGGGGCTGCGGAACAAATTATCGCTGCCTGGTTTCCGCGTTTCTCAGACTGGGCCGATACGCTGACGGCGACCCGGCTGGTTCCCGCCGGCATCCTCTATCTCTCGCTCTACCTGTTGTTTTACACGTTGACACCCACCGCCTATCGGCCCCGGCGCTACCCCAAGTGGCCCGGCGCATTGCTGGTGACGGGCTGGTGGGTTGCCGTCATGGTAATGCTGCCCGGCGTGCTGGCGCGCTTTTTCACCTATGATTTGACCTATGGCAGTCTTGCGGGCGTGATGATCGCGCTTTTCTTTTTCTGGCTGGTCGGCCTAGGAATGGTTGTGGGGGCCGAATTGAACGCTGCGCTGGCGGTCACTCCGGAAGAAAGCGATATGGCCGAGCATCAACACGATCATACGACCGGACATACTGG
>JANOFJ010000077.1:0-9617 GCA_031413595.1 Novosphingobium sp. | reverse complement strand
TGCGGATGGCCTTTTCTCGTTCTGGATAAAGGAGGCTGCAAGCCTCCGGTCAATATCAGTTCACCGAATCTTTCAGTGCCTTGCCAGCTTTGAATTTGGGCTGGTTCGAAGCTTTGATTGTCATTGGTTCGCCGGTACGCGGATTGCGGCCAGTCGAAGCCTTACGCTTGGCAACCGAAAAGGTGCCGAAGCCGACGAGGCGAACTTCATCGCCCTTCTTGAGTGCAGCGGTGACGGCATCAAACACGCCTTCGACAGCCTTGCTGGCGTCGCTCTTGGTCAGTCCGCTCGAATCGGCAACAGCGCTAATCAGGTCATTCTTGTTCATATCGGAAACCCCTACCTCATGTGAAACTTCTATCGCTTTAATGGACTCAAAGCTTGGCCGGAATTGAGCCGCTTTTGTGCGGGCTGTCAAAGCCAAAAACCGGGTTTTTTGATCAATTATCCACGTTTTTCCGCCGCTTTCGACGAAGCGAGTGCGAGCAGCGGTGATTGCACCGAAATGCTGCAGCGCAGCAATCCGAATTCAGGGTCGAGTCGCTGCGTTGCAGCACCAAAATTCAGGCGGATCGAATCAATGAGCAGAATGGTTCGGTACTGTACCGGCAATCCCCGAAGGCCCCGGTTGGCTCGCCAGATCATCCGCCTCGGTCCATTCAATCGCTTCGAGCGGCTGGACCAAAGCGATGGCCAGCACTTCGTCAACGTGACTGACCGGAATGATCTCCAACCCCTCGGTGATGTTGGCGGGGATCTCGGCCAGATCCTTGGCGTTCTCTTGCGGGATCAGCACGATCTTGATTCCGCCGCGCAGCGCTGCGAGCAGTTTTTCCTTCAAGCCGCCGATCGGCAATACTCGCCCGCGCAGCGTGACCTCGCCGGTCATCGCGACATCTTTGCGCACCGCTATGCCGGTCAGCGTCGAAACGATCGAGGTGACCATGCCAACACCGGCGCTCGGCCCGTCCTTTGGCACTGCGCCTTCGGGAAGGTGGATGTGGATATCCTTGCGCTGGATCAGGCTGGGCTTGATCCCATAGGCCGGACTGCGCGCCCGGACAAAACTATATGCCGCCTGGATGCTCTCGTTCATCACCTCACCCAGCTTGCCGGTGGTCTTGACTCCGCCCTTGCCCGGCACGGTTACGCTTTCGATGGTCAGCAATTCCCCGCCAACCTCGGTCCAGGCGAGACCCGTGACCGCGCCAACCTGGTGTTCGTCTTCGGAAATGCCGTGGCGATATTTGCGCACGCCGGCAAACTCGCCCAGGTTTTCGGGCGTGATGGTGATCGCGGTTTCCTTGCCCTCAAGGATCTTGCGCAGGCTCTTGCGCGCCAGACGAGCGATCTCGCGCTCCAGCGTACGCACCCCGGCTTCGCGGGTATAGTAGCGCACCAGATCGAGCAGCGCTTCGCTGGTCAGGGTGAATTCACCCTTCTTCAGGCCATGCGCCTCAACCTGCTTTTCGACCAGATGGCGCTCGGCAATCGCGACCTTCTCGTCCTCAGTGTACCCCTCAAGCCGGATTATCTCCATCCGGTCTAGCAGGGCTTGTGGCAGGTTAAGGCTGTTGGCAGTGCAGACGAACATCACATCCGAAAGGTCATAATCGACCTCAAGGTAATGGTCCTGAAATTTGGAGTTCTGCTCCGGATCAAGCACCTCGAGCAGAGCAGAAGCCGGATCGCCGCGGAAATCCTGACCCAGCTTGTCGATCTCATCGAGCAGGAACAGCGGGTTCGAGGCGCCGGCCTTGCGCAGATTGGTGATGATCTTGCCCGGCAGCGAACCGATGTAGGTACGGCGGTGACCACGGATTTCGGCCTCATCACGCACGCCGCCCAGCGACTGGCGGATGAATTCGCGGCCCGTAGCCCGCGCGATCGACTTGCCCAGTGAAGTCTTGCCAACGCCGGGAGGACCAACGAGGCAAAGGATCGGACCCTTGAGCTTGTTGGTGCGCGCCTGGACACCGAGATATTCGATGATCCGGTCCTTGACCTTGTCGAGCGCATAATGATCGGCATCCAGCACAGCTTGCGCGGCGTGGATGTCCTTCTTTACCTTGGTTTTCTTTCCCCAGGGTAGACCAAGCAAGACATCAAGATAGTTGCGGATGACGGTCGCCTCGGCGCTCATCGGCTGCATCGACTTGAGCTTCTTGAGTTCTGATGTCGCCTTGGCTCGGGCTTCCTTCGACAGTTTCAGCTTGTCGATCTTGTCTTGCAGTTCGACCAGCTCGTTGGCTTCTTCGCCGTCCCCGCCGCCGAGCTCCGACTGGATCGCCTTCATCTGCTCGTTGAGGTAATATTCGCGCTGGGTCTTTTCCATCTGGCGCTTGACCCGCCCGCGAATGCGCCGCTCCACCTGCAGCACGCCCAATTCGCCTTCCATGAAGCTATAGACCATCTCGAGCCGCTTGAGCGGATCAACCTCGGTCAGCAGCGCCTGCTTGTCGGCAACTTTCGCGCTGATGTTCCCGGCCACGGTATCGGCCAGCTTGGACGCATCGTCGATGTCTTCCAGCTGGTCGCCCGATTCTTGCGACAGTTTCTTGTTAAGCTTGGCATATTCACCAAACTGCTCAATCACACTGCGCATCATGCCCGAAACTTCGTCACCCGAAACGATTTCGGGCTCAATCTTTTCGACCTGCGCGACCAGCATTTCGCCGGAACCAGCGGTTTCTTCGCGCAGATTCTCCAACCGCGCGCGTTGCTGACCTTCGACCAGCACGCGGACAGTGCCATCAGGCAGCTTCAGCAGTTGCAGCACAGTCGCAATCACGCCGATATCATAGAGATCGTCACGATCCGGATCATCGCAGCCCGGATCGAGCTGGGCGAGCAGGAAAATATCCTTGTCGCCGGCCATCGCCGATTCCAGTGCAGCCACCGATTTCTCGCGACCAACAAACAAGGGGACGACCATGCCGGGAAACACGACAATGTCGCGCAGCGGCAGAAGGGGGAAAAGGTTCATCTGCATAGTCCGTTCATTATAGCACCGAATGGCGCTTCCCGGGTTAATCGGGGCTTGCCGCGGAATATGGGGATCTCATGCCGCACCGGCAAGGGCTGGACATCGAAGGATTGTGGATGGCCAGCTGACTTCCCGACCAGAGGCTTATCAGCCCAGATCAGGCATCTTGAACCCCGGCGGCAAGCCCATGCCCTGCTGGATCCGCGACATTTCCGCGCCCGAAACTTCATCCGCCTTGGTCCTGGCATCATTGAAGGCAGCGGCAATCAGGTCCTCGAGAATCGGCTTTTCGGACAGCGCCATCATGCCATCATCAATCGACACACCGATGATCCGGCCCTTGGCTGTGCAGCGGATCTTTACCAATCCGCCTCCGGCCACGCCTTCCACTTCCATCCCATCAAGTTTGGACTGCGCTTCGACCATTTGCTTCTGGATGGTCTCGGCAGCAGCCTGGGCCGCCTTGAGCATTTCTTCCATCGACTTCATGCGCTTTTGCTCCAGTGCAAGTCGCCGCGTGCCGCGGCTTCTTCGACAAATTCGGCCCCCGGAAAAGCGGCCAGGGCGGCTTCTACGAGCGGCGAGCGGCGCATTTCTGCCAGCTCCGCCTCACGCAAAGCCTCGGCTATTTCACGCAACGACAACATCCCCTCGCCGCCGCCTCGTTCGATCAACCAACGTTCTCCGGTTGCGCGCAGCAACGCATCGCGCAGATCAGGCGCTGGATCGCCAGAAAAGCCCGGCGCCAAATCAAAGCGCAGATGCATGGGAGCAAGCTCGATCACCCGGATCCAGTCATGCATCACTTGTGCGACCCGAAGCTGGCCCGATTGATCGACCTGCCTGATGAGCGCTGCCCAGTCCACTGCCCCCGGCGCCGAGGCAGCAGGGGCAGCTGCCGCGTTGGCCGGGCCTGCCGGTGCCGCGACCGCCCCGCTGGCAATCATCTCGTTCAGCTTCTTCGCGAGCGTCCCCGGATCGGGCAAGTCGGATGCATGCATCACCCTGAGCAGCGCCATTTGCGCCGCAATCAGCGGATCGGGCGCAGACTTGACCTCGTCATGGCCTTTGAGCAACAATTGCCATAGCCGGTGAAGCTGGCCGGCCGAAAGCTGCTGCGCCCAGGCTTCGATCGCCGTACATTCCTCGGCTGAAATCGCATCGGCGGCGGTCTTGCTCACCTGCGTCACGGTGATCCGGTGCGTGAGTTCCAACGCCGAGCGGAGGAGCGCGGCTGGCTCAACCCCCAAAGCAAATTGCGCGGCGACCAATTCCAGCAAGCCTGCTGAATCTCCGCCCAGCAAGGCCGCCATCAAGCGGCGCTGCGCGGTCTTGTCGGCCAGACCGAGCATTTCGCGGACCTGCTCTGCGGTGACCAGACCGTCGCCGCCTAGATCCGCATGGGCAATCGCCTGATCGAGGATCGACAAGCCATCGCGAACCGATCCTTCTGCCGCATTGGCGATCATCGCCAGTGCCTCATCATCAGCGGCGACATTCTCTGCCCGGCAAATCGCTGCGAAGTGCTCGGTCAACAATGGCGCAGATATCCGGCGCAGATCAAACCGCTGGCAGCGCGAGAGCACCGTAACCGGCAGCTTGTCCACTTCGGTCGTGGCAAACAGGAATTTCACATGCGGCGGCGGCTCTTCAAGCGTCTTGAGCAGCGCATTGAAGGCGTTGCGTGACAGCATATGCACTTCGTCGATGATATAGATCTTGTAGCGCGCCGAAACGGCTGAATAGCGGACGGCCTCGATGATCTCGCGCACGTCGTCCACACCGGTGTGGCTCGCGGCATCCATCTCGATCACATCGATATGGCGGCCCTCGGCAATCGCGACACAAGGTTCGCAACTGCCACAAGGATCGATCGTTGGCCCGCCCTGCCCGTCCGGTCCGACACAATTGAGCGCCTTTGCAATCAGCCGCGCGGTCGAAGTTTTTCCGACCCCGCGCACTCCGGTCATCAGGAATGCATGGGCCAGTCGCTCACGCCGGATGGCGTTGGCCAGCGTCTGGACCATCGCGTCCTGCCCGATCAGCTGGGCGAAAGTCTGCGGCCGGTATTTGCGCGCAAGAACGCGATAGGGCTGAGAAGCAGCCTGAGCGACGGGCGCGACCTGAGCGGCGGGGGCGACCTGAGCGGTCGGCGCGGCCTGAGGCGGCAGCCCTAGCCCCAACGCATCTTCCGGCATATCCGGATCGCGAACGGTTGCCGGCTCATCGCCAAAAATGTCTGGGGAATCGACCATACGGTTCTTGGTAGGGGCTGACGTGCCGCTTGTCAGGAGGAAAAGGGGGACTTGTCAGTTGAAAAGGCGGGCTGGTCATTTGGGAAGGAGCCGGGCGACCCGTCGCAATCCGTTGTGGCTGCTTCCTTCCGGATCTGACCAGATTGGCGAACGCAAACGTCCCCCCGACTCCCGATGCGCCATATGGCGGGCGTGTCGCGTTTCAGCAAGTATCTCTGCATCAATTAGTTTAAATACCTGCGAATCGAGGTCCCGCCGTCATGACGGGATTAGAGGTGGGCCTGCTAGCGCTACTGAAAATGCGACCCCGGTAGCAGCAGCAGGCCCACATTCTAACTCGCAGCGATTATCGTCCGCACTCGGTATCAGCGAAAATTATCGGCGTAGGTTTGCAGCTTCAGGCGGCGCGGCGGCGTCGCATGGACGGTGGCGGCGATACCATGTTTGTTCGCATAGGCCTGCGCTTCTGCCAGGGTCGCGAAATTCAGGACGACCTGCACCTGGGTATCGCCGGATCCGGACCAGCCCATCAATGGATCAGCCTGCCGCGCCTCTGCCGGGGCGAATTCAAGGATCCACTGATCGGTCAGGGCCTTGCCCGATTGCATGGCATTCTTCGGGCGCTGATAGATACGTGCTGTCATGGCGATTGCCATTCCGCAAAGCAGAGCCAAAATCAAGTGCGGCGTGATTTCTCAAAGGCATTGCGGGTTTTCAGGCTGGGAACCTCCGCCCATGGCTCGTCGGGCCAGCGGTGCCGAGGGTAGCGGCCCTTCATATCGCGCTGCACGTCGCGCCAGCTGCCCCGCCAGAAACCCGGCAAGTCGCGGGTCGACTGGATCGGACTTCCAGCGGGCGAAGTCAGCTTGAGCAGCAAGGGTTGTTCGGGCTGGCCAAATCCCGGATGGGAATCGAGCCCGAACAACGCCTGTACGCGGACGTCGACACTCGGCCCGGCCTCATCAGCATAATCGATCGCATGGTGCGTGCCTGCCGGACTGGTGAACTGCGGCGGAGCGAGCCGATCAAGCTGTTGGCGTGCCGGATAATCGATCCGGTTTTTGAACGCTTCATGGAGGGCTTGAGGGTCAGTCGCATCAAGGCGGCGGGTCAAAAGGGGTTTGAGCCAATCCTCAAGCGAGCCGAGCAGCGACTCTTCGCCCAGTGCCACAACCCCGGCAAAACGGGCACGGGTCAGAAGATTTCGGCTCGCCGGTGATAAAGGCAGGATGCTCAGACCGGCATCGCGCACCCGCTCAATCACCAGCGCTGCAATCGCCGCCGGATCCGGAGCAGGATCGGGGCCTCGCGCCAGAGTGATCGCGCCCAGTCGCTGTTCAAGCAACGCCTCGACCCGCCGCTCGTCTGCGAGCCAGCGCAATTTGCTGCGTCGTTCGATCCGGGGGGCAAGCCAGCGCTGCACATCGGCTTCATCCAGCGCAATCGCACCGGTAATCCGCGCGCCCTTCGCTTCCCCCTGCGCATCGCCAACGCTGAGCCATTCCGATCGGGCCAAGGCCGAGGTGGGATCGAGCCGCAATCCGCGGCCGCCCGCAGTAAGCCATTCCTCGCCCGAGGGGCTGCGGCGACGCGCGATATTATTGGGATAGGCCTCTGCAAGAAGAATACCGAGGGGCGGCGGCGAGGCATCGACCTTATGGGTTAGCTGTTCGGCGCGCCTCGCCCAGGACGCGGCAAGCTTGCGTGATGCCTCTGCCCGTGCAGACCGATCCGCAGTCCACCGTTCAAGCCGCTGCGCCAGATCTTCACCGCGCCCGCCAAGTCCTCGTTCCTGCAACAGCAGCGCCAGCCGCGCGGCAGCATCCGCGGCGCTATGCTGCGCAGCATAAAGCAGCATATGGGCCAGCGATGGCGCCATCGGCAGGGCGGCCATGCTTCGGCCATGCGGCGTGATCTGGCCCGCCCCATCAAGCGCGCCGAGCGTGTTCAGCATCCGCTTTGCTGCACCCATTGCTGCAGCTGGCGGCGGATCGATCCAGGCCATTTTCCCGGGGTCCGAATTGCCCCACTGCGCCAAGGTCAGCGCCAGTGGGGCAAGGTCGGCGGCAAGTATTTCTGGCGGGTCGAACGCGGCGCGGCCGGGATGCGCAGCCTCTTCCCACAGACGGTAAGCGACCCCTGGCCCCTGCCGCGCGGCGCGGCCCGCGCGCTGCGCGGCAGCGGCCTGACTGGCGCGGTGCGTCACCAGCCGGCTAACCCCCGCCGCCTTGTCAAACTCTGCCCGGCGCGACATCCCGGCATCGACCACAATTGATACACCATCAAGCGTCAACGAGGTTTCAGCGATTGCGGTCGCCAGCACGATCCGGCGCCGACCATCCTGATCACGCCGGATCGCGGCACGCTGGGCAGCCGGTTCGCACTGACCGTGGAGCGGCAAGACCAGCGCCTTGGGTAGCTTTTCAGCCAGCCGTTCCGCTGTCCGCTCAATCTCGCGCACCCCAGGCAGGAAGGCGAGGATATCGCCGGCCTCATCCCGCCAGGCCGTCATGATTGCCGAGGCCGCCGCGTCATCCAGCCTGAGTTCCGGTCGCGCGCCCAGCCAGCGGATCGCCAGCGGAAAGGCCTTGCCTTCGCTTTCGATCACCGGCGCGTTGTTCAACAAAGCGGCAAACCGCGCGCCGTCGATCGTGGCGGACATCACCAGCAATCGCAGGTCCGGTCGCAATACCTGACTGCTTTCGACCGCGAGCGCCAAGCCAAGGTCGCTATCCAGATGCCGTTCGTGCGCTTCATCGAACAGCACGGCACTGACCCCGGCCAAATCGGGATCACTGAGGATCGTCGCCACGAAAATCGCCTCGGTCATCACGAGGATGCGCGTTTTGGCCGAACGCTTGCTATCGAGCCGGGTGAGATAGCCGATCGTCTGACCCGGAGCCTCACCAAGCTGTTCGGCCATTCGCTCTGCCGCAGCGCGCGCGGCGACGCGGCGCGGACTGAGGATAATCACGGTGCCGCTGCACCAATCTTCGCCGATCAGGGCCGGAGCGACAGCCGTGGTCTTGCCCGCACCTGGCGGGGCAATCAGGACGGCAGAAGGGAAATCCCGCAACGCAGCGAGAAGGTCTGGAAGGACGGCATGGATCGGGAGGTCAGGCAGGCCCAAACCCCGCCTCAATACCGCCGCGAAACTGCAAATTCAGCGGCTTCGGCCATCGCGGACCGGGCTTCTCCAGCCGGGAAGCCAGCAATCGCATCAATCGCGCGGCTTGCAAAATGTCGCGCACGCTCGCGCGTCGCGCGCACGCAATCGTGGCGTTCGATCAGCGCGACAGCGTGAGCCAAATCTGCGTCCGCGATGCGGTGGCCGGAAATCGCCTCGCGCCAGAACCGGCGCTCTTCATCGCTGCCGCGCGCATAGGCCAGGATCACCGGGAGGGTCATCTTGCCCTCGCGGAAGTCGTCACCCTTGCCTTTGCCCATTTCGGCGCTGGAGGAATCATAATCGATCGCATCGTCGACCAGTTGGAAGGCAATCCCCAGATTGCGGCCGTAATCATCCAGCGCCCGCTCATCGGCTTCGCTGCGTTCGGCCACTACAGCGGAGATCCGGCAGGCGGCGGCAAACAGCGCTGCGGTTTTGGAACTGATGATCGAGAGATAGCGTTCTTCGCTGGTTTCGATCTGACGCTGGGCGGTGAGCTGATCAACCTCGCCTTCGGAAATCACCGAGGAGGCGCCCGACAGGATCTTCAGCACTTTCAGGCTGCCGTCTTCGACCATCAGCTCAAACGCGCGGGTAAACAGGAAATCGCCGACCAGCACGGTTGCCGGATTGCCGAACACGATATTGGCAGTCGCCTTGCCGCGACGCAGGTCTGAGCCATCGACGACATCGTCATGCAGCAGCGTTGCCGTATGGATGAACTCCACCGAGGCGGCGAGTTTATGGTGCCGCGTTCCCTGATAATCGCACAGCACCGCACTGGCGAGCGTCAGCATCGGGCGCATCCGCTTGCCGCCGCCTGCGATCAGATGCCCCGCCAGCGCCGGGATCAGCGGGATCTGGCTTTGCATCCGTTCGAGGATTACCGAATTGACGTTGTTCATCCCCGATGCGGTCAATGCCATCATCGGAGTCAGCGAAGGCGAGTCAATCGACTCTGGCACCCGCAGGCGCAAGGGAATGATATCAGCGCTCATTACTGGCGCCCTTGCGACGCTGCGCCCGCGAAGGCAAGTGCAAAGCTGGCAATGGCCATGTGCAAAATGTCATGCTAGCAAACTACTTCATGGCTGAAAATGTTCCCAACCCGACGCTGGCTGGCTTTCGCTCAAGCATCGATAATATCGATGCCGCGCTGATCCATATCCTGGCCGAACGTTTTCGCATCACCAAGTCGGTGGGTGCC
>JANOFJ010000076.1:0-15622 GCA_031413595.1 Novosphingobium sp. | reverse complement strand
AGGCCCTTGAGAACCTTGATCTGATCCGCGCCATAAGCATTGGCGTTGGGGATATTTGCAGGAATGCTGTCGGGAGTGTTTTCGGGTGTTTCGGCCATGCCCAGCATATAGGGTCTCGCCGCGCTTTTCGGAACCCATTTCTCCCCCTTCCATCCACAGGGAATTCCTGCTCAAACCCGGCGATTGCAGCGTCAGGAGCCAGAGATGAGGAAATTGATCGGCGTAGTGCTTGGGGCTTCGCTCTTGGCGGGACAGGCTCAAGCCCAAACCACGTCGGCAACGCCCCCGCTGCGACCCGATCAGGCGGCATTTCGAGAGCTTTACAAGGAGCTGGTCGAGACCAATACCACGCTCTCGGCGGGCAATTGCACGCTGGCCGCAGAGCGGATGGCGGCGCGGCTGCGGGCGGCGGGGATGCCTGCTGACCGGGTCAACGTGCTTTTCACCAGCGAACATCCCAAGGAAGGCAGCCTGGTCGCGATCTATCCCGGCACTTCGAAAAAGCTGAGGCCGATGCTGCTGCTGGCCCATATCGATGTGGTCGAGGCCAATCGCGCCGACTGGACCCGCGATCCCTTCACCCTGATCGAGGAAGGCGGCTATTTTTATGGCCGCGGCACTTTTGACGACAAGGGCATGGCCGCAGTCTGGGTCGATACGCTGATTCGCTTCGCGCGCGCAGGCTACAAGCCGGCCCGGACCGTCAAATTGGCGCTGACCTGCGGCGAAGAAACGATCTATGCCTTCAACGGGGCCGAATGGCTGGTGAACAACCGCCGCGACCTGATCGACGCCGAATTCGCGCTTAACGAGGGCGGCGGCGGCCGGACCGACAAAAAGGGCGGGGAGGTGACCGTCCAAACGGTGCAAGTCGGCGAGAAGGCGATGCAGAACTTCCGGATTGAGGCGACCAATCCGGGCGGACACAGCTCGATCCCGATCCGTGACAATGCGATCTATCAGCTGGCGGATGCGCTGCTGCGGATCCGTGAACACCGCTTTCCAGTGGTGCTGAGCGATACAACTCGGGTGTTCTTCGCGAAGTCCGGTGCCGCGCGCGGCGGGCCGATGGGCGCGGCGATGCAGGCGATCGCGGCCAATCCGAATGATACGACCGCCGAAACCCTGCTCAACACCGACCGCACCTTCCACTCGATGTTGCGCACCACCTGCGTGGCCACCCTGCTCGATGGCGGCCACGCCACCAACGCCTTGCCCCAGCGCGCCGGTGCCAACATCAACTGCCGGATATTCCCGGGGCAAAAGGCCGAAGAGATCCGAGATGCGCTGGTCGCGGCGGTCAATGACAAGGGGATGAGCGTAACCATCACTTCTCCCGTGCGCCCAGTTGCCCCGCCGCCCCCGCTCGACCCCAAGGTGATCGGGCCGATGGAGCGGGTTGCCGCCAAGCACTTTCCCGGGATCGCGGTGATCCCAACCATGTCGACCGGTGGGACCGATGCCAAATACACCGGCAGCGCGGGGATTCCGACCTATGGCGTGGCGGGGATCTGGGCCGACCCCGATCTCAACGGGATTCACGGACTGAACGAACGGCTGGAAGTGCGCTCGCTTTACAAGGGCCGCGATTATCTGTTCGATCTGGTCAAGGTTTACGCGGGCGGAAAGTAGCCGAAACCCAAAACAGCCACCGCGCTGGTGAGCGCGATGGCCGTTTCATGGGGTGGTGCTTTTACCGCGGTGCTCGATCAGGCGAGCGTGGCGGTGAACATCAGGCCGCTGGTAAATACCGCGGCGATGAACGGCAGCACGATAAGTGCGATGCTGCGCATGGGTAGTCTCCTGTTGCGAGTGCGAAATCAGTTCGCATTTGCAACATAACCAGTTTGGTAGAGATTGCACTTGCAAAGGCCGGGACGGGTGTTGCGTATTTTGCAACTTACTTTGTAGGATATTGGTAACAAATGACAATGTCAGATGATCCGGCAGTGCAATTGGATGCGGAATTTGGCTCTTTTCCGGGGCTTGTAGCTGCCTGGGGCGAATACCGCGGGGATGTGCCCTCGCTCGACGATGGCACGACTCGGCTGGGCTGGCGTGAGACCGCCGATCTGGTCGAACGGATAGCGGCGCGGCTTCAGGCCGATGGGCTGGAGCGCGGCCAGGCCGTGGCCATCCTTGGCACATCGACCGTCCAATACGCGCTGGTGTTCCTGGCTGCGATCCGCGCCGGCGGCTGTGCTGCGCCGCTCACCACCAGCGCCAGCCCGCAGCAGCTGGCAGCGATGGTGGCGGATTCGGGCGCGATCCATCTGTTTATTGACCGGGCAAAATTGACCGAACTCGGCGCTTTCACTTTGCCTTGTCCGCGCCAGATCGTGCTTGATGAGGAGCTGGACGGATTCATGGCCCCCGCCGGGACCAGAGCGGCGCCGTTCGAACCAGCGCCCGACGATCCCTTCAACATCATCTATTCCTCCGGCACCACTGGCACCCCCAAAGGGATCGTCCACAGCCACGCCATGCGTTGGCGGCAGATGACTTTTCGCGCGGCCAACAATTACGGGCTGGGCAGCCGCGCACTGACGTCCACCCCGCTCTATTCCAACACGACGATGGTGGTGTTCCTGCCCGCGCTCTATTCGGGCGGCTGCGTTTCGATCATGGGCAAGTTCGATGTCGCGACCTGGCTGCAAAAGGCTCAGGACGAACAGGTGACCCACACCATGCTGGTACCGGTGCAATATCGGCGGCTGATGCAATATCCCGATTTTGACCAGTTCGATCTGTCGGCAATGAAACTCAAATACTGCACCTCCGCGCCGTTTCCTGCCGATCTCAAGGCCGAGGTGCTGCGGCGGATGCCCGGCGGGCTGATCGAGATCTATGGCATGACTGAGGGCGGTGTCTCGTGCCTGCTGACCGCGCATGAGCATCCGGACAAGCTGCATACGGTGGGGGTTCCCGCGCCCGGCAATTTCCTCAAGGTGCTGGGCGAGGATGACCGCGAGCTGCCGCCGGGCGAGGCGGGCGAGCTGGTCGGCCGCTCGGGCGCGATGATGCTGGGCTACAAAAACCAGCCCGAAAAGACCCGCGAGGGTTACTGGACCGATCCCGCCGATGGCACGATCTGGCAGCGGATGGGCGATATTGGCCGGATCGACGCCGATGGTTTTGTCGAACTGGTCGGGCGGACCAAGGACGTAATAATCTCGGGCGGGTTCAACATCTTCCCGATCGATCTGGAGACGGAGCTGGCCAGCGATCCCCGCGTTGTCGAGGCCGCCGTGGTTGGCGTGCCAAGCGATCAATGGGGCGAGACGCCGGTGGGTTTCGTGGTGGTGAAGCCGGGGTATGAAGCCGAGGTGGAGGATATCCGCGCCACCGCCAACGCAAGGCTTGGCAAGACCCAGCGGGTGTCTGCGCTATATCTGATCGATGAAATGCCGCGCAGCCATATCGGCAAGTTGCTGAAGACCGATTTGCGCGAACTGGCGTCGTCCCCGGCTTGACCGGGGACCGCTGGCCTCGTCGATGCGAGGGCGGAATGATGCGGCCCGCGATCCCGGATCAAGTCCGGGATGACGTGCTTGGCTAGCTTGCCAGTCAAGCCATCCCCCCTTATTCGCCCCCCCATGACCATCCACCCTTCTGATTCCATCCTGATCGTCGACTTCGGCAGCCAGGTCACCCAGCTGATCGCGCGCCGGGTCCGCGAGGCAGGGGTCTATTCCGAGATCGCGCCGTTCAATTCGGCCGAAGCCGCGTTCGCGCGGATGCAGCCCAAAGGCGTGATCCTGTCGGGCGGACCCGCCTCGGTGACCGATGAGGGCAGTCCGCGCAGCCCCCAGGTGATCCTCGACGCAGGCGTTCCGATTCTGGCGATCTGTTATGGTCAGCAGACGCTTTGCACCCAGCTGGGCGGAACGGTTGAGGGCGGCCATGCGGCCGAATTTGGCCGGGCCGATGTGGAAATCCTGAAATCCAGCCCGTTGTTCGACGGCTTTTGGGAAGTCGGCGGTAAATATCCGGTGTGGATGAGCCACGGCGACCGGGTGACCGAAGCACCCGAGGGCTTTGAGATTATCGGCACCTCGCCCAATGCGCCGTTCGCGATCTGCGTCAACGAAGCCCGCCGCTATTACACCACCATGTTCCATCCTGAGGTGGTCCACACGCCGGATGGGGCGAAGCTCATTTCCAACTTCGTCCACGGTATCTGCGGCCTTGCTGGCGACTGGACCATGGCCGAATTCCGCGCCACCAAGATCGCCGATATCCGGGCACAGGTTGGGAAGGGCAATGTCATTTGCGGGCTATCCGGCGGGGTTGACAGCGCGGTCGCCGCAGTGCTGATCCATGAGGCAATCGGCGAACAGCTGACCTGCGTATTCGTCGATGGCGGGATCCTGCGATTGAACGAGCGCGAGCAGGTCGAGACGCTGTTCCGGGATCACTACAATATCCCGCTGGTGGTGGTCGATGCACGTGACCGGTTCATGGACGGGCTGGTCGGGCTTACTGACCCCGAAGCCAAGCGCAAATTCATCGGCAAGACCTTCATCGATGTGTTCGAGGCTGAGGCCAAGGCGATCGGTGGGGCAGATTTCCTCGCCCAAGGGACGCTTTATCCGGACGTGATCGAATCGGTGTCGTTCACCGGCGGGCCTTCGGTCACGATCAAGAGCCACCACAATGTCGGCGGCCTGCCCGAGCGCATGAACATGAAGCTGGTCGAGCCGCTGCGCGAGTTGTTCAAGGATGAAGTCCGCGTGCTGGGCCGCGAGCTGGGCCTGCCCGATATTTTCGTTGGCCGCCATCCATTCCCGGGACCGGGCCTCGCGATCCGCATCCCCGGCGAAGTCACCCGCGAGCGCTGCGATATCCTGCGCAAAGCCGATGCGGTCTACCTCGAGGAAATCCGCGCCGCCGGGCTCTACGATGAAATCTGGCAGGCTTTCGCGGTGCTGCTGCCGGTCAAGACCGTCGGTGTGATGGGCGATGGCCGGACTTACGACAACGTCTGCGCGCTGCGTGCAGTCACCTCCACCGACGGCATGACCGCCGATATCTACCCCTTCGAAGCAGCGTTTTTGAGCCGCTGTGCGACGCGGATCATCAACGAGGTCAAAGGCATCAACCGGGTGGTCTATGACTATACCAGCAAGCCGCCCGGGACGATCGAATGGGAATGAGCTAAAGCTCACCCCAGTCGAGCATCCCGATCACCAAGCGGCAATGCAATCGGCTCCAAGCGATATCCGCGCCGCGGCGCTGCAGCGTTAACCATCTGGTATTCCCTTTTTAATACTACGTTCGCTCTTGCTATGGGGGCTGGGCACTATGGGTAATGCAAGGCGTCTGGCCGTACTGGCGGCACTGGCCTTATCCGGATGCGATGGGTCGGGCGGCGCGCCGATCGGATTGCAACCGGGAAACTACGACATCGCCGCCAGAGGAGCGGTATTCGGTTTTAGTGGCAAGATGCTCGGGCAGGGTACACGCTGCATCAGCGCGGCCAACGGTGCCGAACACATCCCGACGATGCTGGTACGGCCATACATGGAGATCAGCGAGACTTGCGGCACGGCCAAGTTCGAACGGACCGGCAACAAGCTGACCGGCGTGGCTGTGTGTCCGATCGAGGAAGGCATCGTTACTGTGAACTTTGCGGGCAAGGTCATGTCCGACGGGGTTGAAGGCGATCTGAAGCTGAAGTTCGACATCAGGCCCGACGGCACCGCCGAACGAGCGCAGGCGGAGAAAATGTTGCGTTTGGCGACCAATTTGGCCTCGATGCCCTTTGCCGCAGTGCGATCAGGCGAATGTTCGGGATCAGGGAGCACAAGTTCGATCTTCACTACTGCCCCTCCTTACGATAATTCCGCTCCGGCGTATGATTTTCCCGACGCGCCTGAAGACTAGCCGGCCAGCGCAGCATCGGGCGCGCGCGACGTATCGGCCGACCACGCGAACTAGCCTAGCTTTGAGCCCATCGAAATGCCGCCCGTTGAGCACTTGACTCCGGGGGTTGTTCCCTTATCGTTCCTTACCGAGTCCAACGGAAAGGTCAGGCCATGTCAGTCGATTACATCATGATCGGAACCAATGATCTTGCCCGCGCGCGGCAGTTCTATGATGCGGTGTTTCCGGCAATCGGCGGTGAGCTTGAGGTTGAGTATCCCGGGTTTACCTTCTGCTACCGCTTTCGCAATGATACGCGTGCCTGGGTAGCGGGGCCGAACGACAAGCAGCCCGCCGCCCCCGGAAACGGTAATATGCCCGGCTTTCGTTGTGCTTCCACGGATGAGGTTGACGCCGCCTATGCCGCAGCTCTGGCCAACGGCGGCACCAGCGAAGGCGATCCCGGCCCGCGCCCGATGTATGGCCCGGATTTCTATGGCGCCTATGTGCGCGACCTGGATGGCAACAAGATGAGCTTCATCTGCACCATCGCGGCAGCCTGAACTCAAACCGCCACAAACCGCCCCGCCTCCCGGTCTTTCCGCACCTTCAACCCATTAAACACCTGCCCGCTCATCGCGATATATACGCCCGGTGCAGCAATCTGTGCGGTGGCGATCGCCATGCCGAGATTGAAAGCGGCGTCGGTCTCGGCAAAGCGGGCGGGGGACAGGGCGCCAGTGAGGACAATGGTCTTGCCCGCCACGCCCGCGAGCGCCTTGGCGGTTTCGGTCATGGTGTCGGTGCCGTGGGTGATGACGATCCGGGTTTCGGGCGCTTCGGCAGCGGCCTGCTCGATCTGCGCGCGGTCGTCGTCGGTCAGCTCGAGGCTGTCCTTGCGCATCACCTCAACCACCCGAAACGGCAGCGCCACCCGCGCCTCCTTGAGCAGCGCGGGGATGCCGCTGTCGACGATCTGGTATTCGCTCAGCGCGTCGAAATAGGCCTTGTCGATCGTACCGCCAGTGGTGAGGATCAGGATTGCGCTGGCGGTCACGGGCGGAACGCCGCCCCGGTCAACTCCTCGGACTTCGCCCATAGCGCTGCCGCCAAGCCCTCATCGCGGACATGCGGATGGACGCCGACATAGGGCGGGTTGCCTTCCTGCCAGGGGGCGGCGATGTTGCAATCGGCGCAATAGACACCGCCCATCCCCTCCAGCAGCGGCGAGACGGCGCACCACACGCTGGTTGAAGCGCCCTGTTCGGTGGTCTTGAACATCGGGTTGAGGTTGCCGTCTGCGTCGTACCAGCCCATCGCGATCTGCTCTTCCATCGTCAGATGGCGCTGCAAGGGCGTGCGGATGCCGCCGGGATCGACCGAAAAAGCCCGCACACCGTGGGCTGCGCCAGGCCTGTCGAGTTGCAATGCGAACAGCGCATTGGCGGACTTGGCCTGGCCATAGGCGGTCCATTTGTCGTAATCGCGATGCACGAAATTGATGTCAGACAAGTCCAGCCCATTTCGCGCATGGCCCGACGAGGACAGCGCTACGACCCGTGCCTTTCCGGCCTTCAGCAGCGGCCACAACCGTGCGGTCAGCTGGAAATGGCCGAGGTGATTGGTGGCGAACTGGCTCTCGAAACCACGCGAATCGAGCGTCTTGGGGCAAGCCATGATCGCGGCATTGTTGATCAGGATGTTGAGCGCAGGCGTTTCTGCCGCGTCCAGTGCGGCGAAGTGATCTATCGAGGCGGGATCGGCCAGATCGAGCGGCAGGATCAGCACTTCACCCACCACATCGGCCAGGTCAGCGCCGGCAACTTCGGGCCGCCGCGCGCCGACGATGACCTTGGCGCCCGCTCCCGCCAAAGCCCGCACGGTTTCAAGACCAAGCCCCGAATAGCCGCCGGTCACCAGCGCCACCTTGCCGGCAAGATCGATCCCGGCGACAACCTCGGCAGCGGTCGAGCGATAGCCGAACGGCGAGGCGAGCGGCTCTTGGGGTGTGGTCATTTTCGGCTCCGTGCAAGACAAGGTCCACCGGTTAAGGCAACGGTCAGCCAAATCAAGCCAGACACTGCGCCACTCGGCGGAACCAAGCGTCACTCGGGAAGTTCTTAGACCATGCTCAATCGAAAACTCATGTTCACCGCCACGCTGGGCTTTGCCGCCCTGGCCCTTTCTGCCTGCTCCACCCTGTCGCGCGGGCCGGTGGGCAATGCCGCAGTTCCCCAGCCTGCCAAGCCGGTCGAGCTGACTCGCTATCTGGGCTTATGGTATGAATTTGCGCGCTACGAAAACGGGTTCGAAAAAGACTGTGAGGCGGTGACAGCTACCTATTCCCAGCGCGATGACGGCAAGATCGGAGTGCGCAACGCGTGCCGCAAAGGCGGCGTCGATGGCGCGGAGAAGATCGCCAACGGCAAGGCGAAGGTCGTTGCTGACACCAGCGGTGCCAAATTGAAGGTCAGTTTTTTCGGGCCGTTCTACGGCGACTACTGGGTACTCGACCATGCCGACGACTACAGCTGGTCAATCGTGGGGGAGCCGAGTGGGCGCTATCTGTGGATCCTGACCCGCGCGGCCAGGCCCGATGGTTCGCAAGCCGCCGCCTTGATCCGCCGCGCAGGAACACTTGGCTATGATGAAAAGCTGATCCGGCTGACGCAGCAGAGGTAACGCCGTGACTAGTCAGCGGGCAGGGCTTTACGCGATATCGCCCCGCTCGCCCACAGGGTCAGCCAAATCAGCAACGGTTGCGCGGCAAGGCGGGGGATATGATAGCCCAGCCCCGCGCCGCCATCGGTGCTCGCAAGATCATTGAACAGGTGCTGGAAGTTGGCGGGCCAGACGCATAACGCATAAAGCGCAAGGCCCCAACCGGCGGCGCGGCGCAGTTCAGGCCAGCGCCATTGGACAATGCCCGCCGCCCCGGCCAGTTCTGCCACACCGGTGAAGGCAATGACTGCTTCAGGAAACGGCACCCAGGCCGGCGTGATCGCCAGAAACGGGGCGGGAGCAGCCAGATGCATAGCCCCGGCGAAGCCATAAAACAGGGCGAGCAGGATGCAGGCGATTGTTCGGGAGTAGTGCATCCCAACACCCTTGCCCAATCCTTGCGGCAGGGCAAGCACTCGGCAAAATTCGTTCGGTCTAGTCGGCCTTGGCGATCCGGCGATAGGGGACGAAATCGTTGAGATTGACGAAGCCGCGATAAAAACCGCCGCCACGATCGTGCAGCGTGACCGAGTCTAGCCGGCACAGCTGGCTGCCGGTCATCTTGATGACCAGGATATCATCGTCATCGAGCATATCGGCATTGGCCGGGCGGTTCACATAGATAACGTTGCCGGTGTCATAGACCAGCGCGGTCTTGTCGAGGATCTGCAGACTGTGGCTAGACCAAGTGCTGATGCAGCTGATCGGCTTGCCCGCCTCGCGCCCTTCAAGCATTTTTTCCAGCCGCTGTTCGGGAGAGAGCTTGTCGCGCGCCTGAAGTGCCGGGCCAGCCAGCAAGGCAACGGTGGCAGCGAGGGCAATGACGATCTTGCGCATGGTGGTTCTCCTGATCCGGCAAATTGACTCAAGCATTCTTAACCGAAGCTGACCAACTCAGCCGGTCCCGCCCACGGTCAGCCCGGAAACGAGCAAGGTTGGCTGGCCGACCCCGGCAGGAACGCTCTGTCCGCCCTTGCCGCACACCCCGACGCCTTCATCAAGTGCCATGTCATTGCCGATCCCCATCACTTTGGTCAGCACGCTGGGGCCATCACCAATCAAGGTCGCACCCTTGATCGGGGCGCCGAGTTTGCCATTCTCGACCTTGTAGGCCTCGGTGCAGGAGAACACGAATTTGCCCGAGACGATATCGACCTGCCCGCCGCCGAAGCTCTTGGCGAAAATGCCGTTCTTGACCCGGGACAGCAGTTCGGCCGGATCGTCATTGCCGCCGCGCATGAAAGTGTTGGTCATTCGCGGCATGGGCGCATTAGCATAACTCTCGCGCCGTCCGTTGCCGGTCGGGGCGACCCCCATCAGCCGCGCATTGAGCCGGTCGTGGATATAGCCCTTGAGGATGCCGTCTTCGATCAGCACGTTTTCCTGGGTGGGCGTCCCCTCGTCGTCGATCGAGAGCGAGCCGCGGCGACCCTGGAGCGTGCCATCATCGACCACAGTAACGCCGGGTGCGCCGACGCGTGTGCCGATCCGGCCCGAAAAAGCGCTGGTCCCCTTGCGGTTGAAATCGCCTTCAAGTCCGTGGCCGACCGCCTCGTGCAGCAGCACTCCGGGCCAACCGGGGCCGAGCAGCACAGTCATCTCGCCGGCAGGCGCGGCGACGCTCTCAAGGTTGGTGAGTGCCTGGGCCAGCGCCTCGTCAATCGCGCGGTTCCAGCTGGCCGGCTCGAACAGCCGGTCATACAGCCAGCGTCCGCCCATCCCGAAGCTGCCGGTTTCGCGGCGGCCGTTACTTTCGGCCACGATCCCGACATTGAGCCGGACCAGCGGGCGGACATCATGCGCGACAAAGCCGTCGGCGCGGACAATCTCGACCACCGACCAGCTGGCCGACAGGCTGGCGCTGACCTGCGCCACGCGGGGATCGCGCGCCCGGGCGGCGGCGTTGATCGTCTCGAGCAGCTTGACCTTGTCAGCAAATGGCACGGCATCGAGCGGCGAGGCGTCGGTATAGAGGTGGCGGTTATTCTGGCGCGGCGGCGGAGCGGGCTGCGCGGTGGCCGGATCGAGCAGGCTGAGCGTTTCGCCCGCGCGGCGAATGGCGGCGGCGGATATTTCGTTGGCATGGGCAAAGCCGGTCATCTCGCCCGAAACGCCGCGCAGGCCGAAGCCGGCATCGCGCGAATAATCGGCCATTTTGAGCCGTCCATCGTCAAACGCGAAAGTCTCACTGGCGATGAACTGCAGGTAAAGCTCACCATCGTCGCATTTGTTCAGCGTTTCGCGCGCCAGGGCCAGGGCCTGGGCAGGATCAAGCTGGCCTTGGCGGTACAGCAGCGAGCGGGTGTCGGTGGTGGTCATGCCCCTGATATAAGGTGCGGCCGGCAAAGCACCAGAGGTAGAAGCTCAGGCAGCGGACTGGTCCGCCGGGCCACCGATCAGAATAAAGCGGCGGTCGCAATAGCCGCAATCAGTATAGCCTCGCTCGTCGATTTCCAGCCAGACGCGGGGATGACCAAGGGCTGCGCCGCCCTTGATGGCATTGGCGCCATCACAGGAAACGCGGGCAGAAGTTGTGCGGGTGGTTTCGGGCGGTTGGCTCATGGCGGCGCACTAGCAATTCGTCAGCGCCTTTTCCAGTGTGCTGGCGCAAACTTACTGATATTGCGCCGTGACCGTGAAAGTCCCGGAGTAGCGTCCCGGTGCCTGATTGGCATTGACCCGCAGCGTGCCGCCGACCTGGAAGTTGTAAATCCCGTTAAGCGAAACGATCCGGTAGCGCCGGCTGGCATTGCCGTTGCCGTTGCCGAGCGGCGCAAACAGGAGGTCGGGCGAGGTATCGAGCGTCATGGTGTCCATCACCATCGCCTGTCCCGGCCCGGTCAGGTTGGTGGGCGAGGAAACGGTGATCCGCACGAAGAAGTTGCGCCGGCCGAGGCCCGCAAAGTTCGCCGCCTGGCACCCACCAATATGGAGGATCGCGCCGGTGACTGTGCAGGCGTTTGTAGCCGGATTGAGGATTACGGTCCCGGCAGTCGGCCGGGCGACGATTTTGCCGAAATCGAGATCGTTGATCTTAACGATGCTGCCCGGGGTAACCACTGTGACCCGGGCGGTGCTGGAGACCGGCGGGCTCGAACCGGACTGCGCCAGAGCTGCCGGGGCGATCGCCATGGCAAAGGCGCAAGCCAGCAGCGCAAGCAAGGCTCGCAAACCGCGTCGCAGCGGTTGGCTGCTGAAAGAACACCCCAAGGTCATTAAGGTCGTGATAGCCCCGACCCATGAAAGCAGTCTGCAGGGACATGGTTAATTCGGCTTAACGAATGCAATTAACTGCTTCCCTACATGCTGAAAATTCGGGACTTTAATCCGAGGCTTTACTGGCGCACGATCCTGCCGCAAAGCGAACAAATGAGCACACCTGCCGCCATCTCAATCCGCAATCTGGTCAAACGCTATGCCCCGGAGGGCAAGGGCTCCGGCGCGAACCCCGGCAAGCTGGCGCTCGACGATGTCAGTTTCGATGTGCCGCAGGGCGAGATATTCGGGTTGCTTGGCCCCAACGGCGCAGGCAAGTCGACGCTGATCAACATCCTTGCGGGCCTGGTGATGAAAACCTCCGGCAGCGCCGATATCTGGGGTTTCGATATCGACAAGGACAGCCGTAACGCCAAGCGCGCGATCGGGATTGTCCCGCAGGAAATCGTGTTCGATCCGTTCTTCACACCGTTTGAAGTGCTGGAGAACCAGGCCGGGCTATACGGCGTGTCCAAGGCCGCGCGGCGCAGTCTGGAGCTACTGGCCGAGGTGCATTTGTCGGACAAGGCCAATGCCTATTCCCGCACGCTTTCGGGCGGGATGAAGCGCCGCCTGCTGATCGCCAAGGCCATGGTCCACTCGCCGCCGGTGCTGGTGCTCGACGAGCCGACCGCCGGCGTCGATGTCGAGCTGCGCCGCCAGCTGTGGGCGCTGGTCGGAGAGCTGAACGCCGAAGGGGTGACCGTGGTGCTGACCACCCATTACCTTGAGGAGGCGGAGCAGTTGTGTGAGCGGATCGCGATCATCAACCATGGCAAGCTGATTGCCAACAAGACGACCCGCGAACTGGTCGAGATGGCCCGCGAAAAGA
Organism: Novosphingobium sp.; assembly: GCA_031413595.1. Lineage (GTDB taxonomy): Bacteria > Pseudomonadota > Alphaproteobacteria > Sphingomonadales > Sphingomonadaceae > Novosphingobium. The sequence continues at coordinate 2,949 of JANOFJ010000076.1, read as the reverse complement.
TCGTGGTGCTGACCTTGGCCGCCGAAATTACCACGCTGCCGGCTAGCCCGGTATTTTTAAAATGCCTGTCGGCCGGCGAACGGACGGTCGAGATCACCTATAACAAGGACCGCACCAATGCCGGCGAGGTGCTCGCCGCAGTCCAGGCGCAGGGCTTTACGATCGTCGATGTCACCACTCGTGAGGCGGATCTGGAAGATGTATTTGTTTCGCTGACCACGACGAATGTGGCGAGTTGATGCCCTCTGTTACGCGGTATTTCATGGAACAGGTCCTGCGCAAGCGACCCTATCTGACGCTTGCAATGTGCGAAGCTGTGATCGACAGTCCGCTGCGCAAAGCACCGCAGGAGGATGGTCGCATTCGACATTGGGGCAACGTTAACTTGCCAAACGAACTGGAACCTCGCATTTTGCGGGTCGTAACTCTTGAGGACGGCGTGACGATCCATAACGCCTTCCCCGATCGCAATTTTCGCAAGGACGCGCCATGAAGCTGCACTATTACGCCGAGACGGACAGTCTCTACATCGAACTGCGCGAAGGCGCAGGTGTGGAGGTGCGCGAGATTGCGGAAGGCCTCAATGCCGATCTCGATGCCAGCGGGCAAGTGATCGGTCTGGATATCGATCATGCTTCTATCAAGCTTGATCTTTCCACGCTAGAAACCGTGGCGCTGCCGCATACGACCATGAAGGCGGCCTGAAGCAGCATCCGGTATTCCTGACATGACCCACGATGTAATCGTCGTCGGCTCGGGCGCGGCGGGGCTGACGGCGGCGCTGGCATTGGCCGAGCAGGTCAAGGTGCTGGTCCTGGCCAAGGGCGGCCTGACCGGCGGCTCAACCGCATGGGCGCAGGGCGGGATCGCCGCAGTGCTCGATGCGGGCGACACGTTCGAGAACCATATCCGCGATACGATGGTGGCGGGCGCCGGGCTCAACCGGCTGGAAACGGTTGAGTTCGTGATCGAACGCGCGCCCCATGCGATTGACCGGTTGGTCGAACTGGGAGTGCCGTTCAACAGCGAAGCGGGCGATCTTCATCTGACCCGCGAGGGCGGTCACTCGCATCGCCGGATTGTCCACGTCAACGACGCGACCGGCTGGGCGGTGCAGGAAGCGCTGCTGCGCGCGGCTGAAGCCCATCCCAATATCACCCTGCTTCCAGGGCAGGCCTGCATCGATCTGATCACCGGGCGGCATGAGGAACGCTATTCAGGCTCGGGCCGGGTTTGGGGCGTCTATGCGCTCGATGAGGCCACCGGCAAGGTGCAGGCCCACACCGCCCGCGCCACCGTGCTGGCCACCGGAGGGGCAGGGCGGGTTTATCAATTCTCGACCGCGCCGCGCGGGGCGACCGGCGACGGGATCGCGATGGCCTGGCGGGCGGGGGCGCGGGTCGGCAATATGGAGATGATGCAGTTCCACCCGACCTGCCTCTACAACCTCGAGGTCAAGAACTTCCTGATTACCGAAGCGGTGCGCGGCGAGGGCGGGCATCTGCTCAACCCCAAGACCGGGCATCGGTACATGCCCGATTACGACGAACGCGCCGAGCTTGCGCCGCGCGATGTGGTCGCCCGGGCCAATGACGCCGAGATCAAGCGCGACGGGCTCGATTACGTCCACCTCGATATCAGCCACAAAGACCCGGAGTTCGTGAAGGGCCACTTCCCCAACATCTATGAAAAGCTGCTCGGGCTGGGAATTGATATGACCAGGGAGCCGATCCCGGTCGTCCCCGCGCAGCACTACACCTGCGGCGGCATCATCATCGACCTGACCGGACGGACCGATTTGCCCGGGCTTTATGCGGCGGGCGAATGCACCGAAAGCGGGCTCCACGGCGCCAATCGCCTCGCCTCCAACAGCTTGCTCGAATGCTTCGTGTTCGGCGAAGCAGCAGCGGCGGATATCCTGGCCCGCTGGAGCGAATTCGACGCCCCGCCAGCGGTCCGCCCATGGGATGAAAGCCGCGTCACGGACTCGGACGAAGAGGTGATCATCCAGCAGAACTGGACCGAGATCCGCCGCTTCATGTGGAACTATGTCGGGATCGTCCGCACCACCAAACGGCTGGAACGCGCCCAGCACCGCATCCGCCTGCTCAATACCGAGGTCGAGGATTACTACGGTCACTTCCGCGTTTCGACCGATCTGATTGAGCTGCGCAATCTGCTGCAGTCGGCAGAACTGATCGTCCGCTCGGCGCTCGCCCGCCACGAAAGCCGGGGGCTGCATTACATCCTCGATTACCCCAAGACGCTGAAGCTGGCCAAGGACACGGTGCTGGTGCCGTGATGTTGCAGACCGATCATGCAAGGAAGCTGAATGCCTAAAGTCACTGCCAATGGCATCAAGATCGAATACGAAACCTTCGGCGATCCGGCGCATCCGGCGATGCTGCTGATCATGGGACTGGGAATGCAGCTGACCCGCTGGCCGGTCGAACTGGTCGATGCGCTGGTGGCGCACGGTTATTACGTGATCCGCCATGACAACCGCGATATCGGCCTGTCGACCCATTTTGACCAAGCCGGCAAGCCCAATCTGCCAAAGGTGGTGCTCACACGCCTGCTCGGGTTGCGGCCGCGGCTGGCCTATTACATCTCCGATATGGCCGATGATGCGGTTGGCTTGCTCGATGCCCTGGGGATTGACCGCGCCCATATCGTCGGTGCCTCATTGGGCGGAATGATCGCGAAGCATGTTGCGGCGCGCTATCCGGCGCGGACCCGTTCGCTGACCTCGGTCATGTCAACCACCGGCAGGCGCGGACTGCCGCGCGCGACCCCTGAGGCGATGACGGTGTTGACCAAGCGTCCGCTCAAGGCGGACCTTGCAACAATTGTCGACTTCGGGGTGAAGGCAGCGCGCGCGGTTGGCAGCCCGGCCTATCCCGCGCCCGAAGCGCGGCTGCGCGAAAAGACCACACTCGACTTTTACCG
>JANOFJ010000075.1:0-7969 GCA_031413595.1 Novosphingobium sp. | reverse complement strand
GGTTGCCATCATAGCGACCATTGGGGGCACCTTCGACCCACTTGCCTTCGCGGTCATAATAGCCGGTGGCATCCCTCGAGCTGACGCCGGTGGAGTGCCACCGGCCGCTGTCGTCATAATAACCATAGGCATGGTTGCAATCGCCTGCGGGCTTGGCGATCTGATTGCCAATCACCGCCCCGCCAACGGCACCGATCACCGTGCCGAGCGTCTTGTCACCCTGGCCGGCTATGACGTTGCCGAGGACGCCGCCGACACCGGCACCGGCAACGGTTGCAATCACCCGCGTCGAACGCTGGCGTTCGCAGCTGGACTGGGATTGTGCCTGCGTCTGAGCGCTGGCGATCGAAGGGATCAGGGCGATGGCGGCAATGCTTGCCGCAAACAGTTGCTTGCGCATAAAGAATGTTCCCGAAACAGGCGAATGCCTGATTGTCAGAAGCAGAACAGTTGGCCTTGTAAAATGTTCCACCGGTCGCAGAAAAAATAATCAAAAAAATTTACTTTATACAAAAAATATGACCAGCAGCATCATTTTCTAATGATACTGCTGGTCATTTTACAATGGCCTCGGTGAAGAACCATTGGAAACTTGTCAATTTGCATTCAGGTTTACAATGAACTAGATCTTGTCACCGAGCGCGCCTTTAACTTCGCCGCTCAGCGTTTGCATCTTTCCTTTGACCTGCTGCGCGCCGCCCTTGGCGATCAACTCGGGCTTGTCAGCGTGTTGGCCGACCGAAACCTTTGCCTTGCCGATTGCTTCATTGGCAGCGCCCCTGGCCTTATCCGTGAACTCACCCATAGCTGTTCTCCTTTGGTTGCCGCAGAAATTGCGCGATACCCCAGTCAAACGATCCACCAGTGATTATGTTCCAGTTCCGGCTTACATCCGCCCGGTAAACAGCAGGACCAGCACAACAATCAGGATCACCCCGACCACGCCGATGCCGCCGTGGCCAAAGCCATAACCATAACCGCCGACTTTGCCGCTGAACCCGCCCAGCAGGACGACGATCAGGAGAATAACGAGAATGAGACCGAGTGACATGACGATTGTCCTTGTTTTAGTTGCCGGAAAAGAGACGCAGCGTGGTTGGCGGCCTGCCGAAGCAGGCAGCCAGCGCGGCTAGCCAACCTTGAAACTGCTCACTGAGCCAAGCACACCGAAAACCTGCAGCAACCAGATAACCACCGCGATGACGACCACCGCGTTGAGGATGCTTTTGATCTTGCCATCCATCGGCAGGTACGTGTTGATCAGCCAGAGAAGCACACCGACGACGATAAGTGCAATGACCACATTGATCAGCGGCATGGGGCTTTCTCCCGAGATCGTGAACTTGCCAAAAGCAGCCGTCACTTCAGACTGTCTAACGGGCAACAGCGACAAAGGTTCCCTGTAGGGGCCCAGCTCAAGCAGATCGGCATTTCAGCCCATCCGCCTAACTGCTGCTGTAACTGCTCGAACCGCAGCTTAAATGCGGCTGACCCAGGGGCCCGATGGCAAGGGACGCCAAGGACAATCAGTCCGCAACATCTCCCAATTCAGCGCCAGCTCGGAACAATTGGGGGCCTGCAACAGTTTGGTCAACGTGAAGCGAATGAGCTGCGTCGGCGTTCTGCCGTCGTTGCCAACTCGCCTCACCCCCATTCCTGCCGTGGAGTCCGGCTTATGCACAAAACACACAATACCTTGCCTGAAGAAATTCGCATTCAGTCGGTGGAGCTCTTGAACCTAAACCTCGCCGCGGCGATCGATCTCCATGCCCAGATGAAGCAAGCACACTGGAATGTCCGCGGCCCGGGCTTCATCGCGATCCACGAGTTGTTTGATCGGGTTTCGGCTCAGGTCGAAGATTTTTCCGACCTGATTGCCGAGCGCGCGGCCGGTCTTGGCGGCACCGCCAACGGCACCATCCAGACCGCAGTCAAACGCAGTTATCTGATTCCTTATCCTCTCGGGATTGCGGATGAATTGCAGCATCTGTTCGCCGTTTCGGGCGCGCTCGCCGGATTTGGCGAGAAGATCCGGGAAGCAATCGAAAAGTCTACCTCAATCGAGGATCCGACGACTGCCGATATGTTCACAGAAATATCGCGCGGCATCGATCAGCAGCTTTGGTTTGTTGAATCGCATCTGGCGCCCAAAACGGTCGATCCGTCTAAGGGTCATTGACCAAGGCTCGCCTAACAGGGTTCAATGAATCGCCGACTGGCTGACTCCGCTTGATCCACCGCCCACGATTGTTTTACAACCAAACGGTATTTCAAATGTCCGCACTTCCTCTTTTGCGTCATGGCACCCCGGACACATCGCTGGAAGGCGGGCGACAATTCCACTTGAAGGTCGCCCCCATGCTGGCCGCAGCCGGGAAATCGGCGTTCGAGATAGGATCACCCGGCGCAAAGTCCGTGCATGCCGCGATCACTACCCGCATCGCCCTGATCGGTGGGTTCACTCCGCGGCGCTGCGGGATCGCGACATTCACAGCGGACATGTATGCATCGCTGACGGCCACATCGCCCAACCTGGCCGTCGATGTCTACGCCATGACCCCGGCGCCGGAACACACCCGGTTTGACGCGCCGGTTTGCGCCACGATTGTCGAGAGCGATCGCACAAGTTTCGCAGCTGCGGCCCAGCAAATAAATGCAAGCAGAGCCGACGTCGTCTGGCTTCAGCATGAATTCGGATTGTTCGGCGGACCGGCAGGCGACATGGTTCTCGAACTGGTCGACCGGATCGCAGCGCCGCTGATGATCACGCTGCACACCGTGATGCCCGACCCAGACCCCGCTCAGGCGAACGTGATGGCTCGGCTGATCGCGCGGGCGTCAAAGCTGATTGTCATGTCGGAGCGGGCGCGGGCGCTGCTTGGCAGCGTTTACGGCGCAGACCCGGATCAAGTTGTCCTCATTCCCCACGGCGTGCCGGATCGGCCATTTGGACGCTCTGAGCAATTCAAGCGCAAATTCGGTTTTACCGGGCGGCAGCTGCTGCTGACATTCGGGCTGCTCTCTCCCGGCAAGGGTATCGAGGCGGTAATAAAGGCGCTCCCTGCGATCGCGGCGGACCACCCGGACCTGCTTTATTGCGTGGTCGGTGCAACCCACCCGAACCTCATCGCGCACGAAGGTGAGAACTACCGCGAGGGACTGCAACAACTGGCGGTCAAGCTTGGCGTCGAGCAGCATCTCCACTGGATCAACTCATTTGTTGAATCGAACGAATTGCTCGATCTGATTGAAGCGGCCGACATCTATGTCACACCCTACCCCGGCGCCGCGCAATCAACCTCGGGGACGCTGTCCTACGCCGTGGCACTGGGCAAAGCGGTGGTTTCGACCCCTTATGCCCATGCGGTTGAACTGCTGGGCGATGATCATGGCGTGCTCGTACCGTTCAACGACAGCGCCGCGATTGCCAGTGAAATCGGAGCGCTGCTGGATCAGCCTGATCGCTTGCGGGCGCTTCAGCAGCGTGCCTATGATCGCGGCCGGGCCATGATCTGGCCTGCATTTGCGGCGCACAGTCTTGAAGTGATCGGCGCGACCCGCGCCGCGCCCGTGGCGGTGCCGGAATTTCAGCCGATCGGCATCGATGGTTTGCTCCGAATTTGTGACGATACCGGCATCTTTCAACACAGCATCCATAGTGTTCCAGACCGGTCACATGGCTATTGCGTCGATGACAATGCCCGCGCGCTGATGCTGATGAATCGGCTCGGCGCAGAAGCCGAGCCGCATCGCAGCCGACTGGCGCCCATCTTTGCTGCCTTCGTCCAGAGCTCGTGGAATGAGAACACCGCAGAATTCCGAAACTTCATGGATTTTGGCCGTAACTGGCTTGAAGATGCAGGTTCGCTAGACAGCTGCGGGCGGACGCTCTGGTCGCTTGGCGCGACTGCACTGGAAGGCCAGACCCAGGGTCTGAAGCGCTGGGCCCGCGGGTTGTTTGAGCGCACGGCCGCCAGCGCCCTGGGCTTCGATTCCCCACGCGCGAGCGCCTTTGCAATGCTGGGCGCGGATTATCTGCTGAGCACCGATCCCCACCATGAAACCGCCAAGACTATCTTGAGCGGCGGCGCGGATCGCTTGCTGTCGCTGTTCAACCAGGTCCGCAGTGCCGACTGGTCGTGGTTCGAGACCATGCTGGCCTATGATAACTGCCGCCTGCCCGAAGCGATGATCCGCGCCGGAATACGCCTCGACCGTGCCGATATCGCAGCTTGCGGGATAGAGACTCTGCGCTGGATCATGGATCTGCAGATCAGCCCGGCCGGCCATTTTCGCGTGGTCGGCTCTGACAGCTTCGGGCGTAACCGCGAAGCACCTCGCCCGTTCGATCAGCAGCCGGTCGAAATCTGGGCAGCGATCGACGCCTGCGCCGCAGCGTATGAAATGACCGGCGAAGCGATATGGCTAAGCCATGCCCACCTCGCCTATGGGTGGTTTACAGGAGCCAATGATCGGGGAATCGCCGTCGGTGATACGCTTACGGGGACCTGTTATGACGGGATCAACGCGCGCGGCATCAATCTGAACGAAGGTGCTGAATCCGTGCTGGCGTTTCAGCTCGCGACTTGCGCGATGCGCGACTTTCCGAGGCACACCGCATAGGGCTTGCGAATGATTGATCTCGTCCATCACGAAATGCGGCTCAAAGCCGATCCATCGCGTGTGGTCGTGCGCCCGTTTCATCTTGCCTGGCAGGCTTCCGGGCCTGATCTGGAGCGGGTGCAGAAACTTGTGCGCGACATCCTTGCGCTTGATGCGCGCACCGTCCGCGCCGAACTTGGCGTCGTCCTCAACGACTTCGAGGGGCGCCACTGGCAGATCGAAAAGGTTTTTGATGACCGGTTTGCCGAAATCGAGCCGAAGCTGGGCTTGAACGGGCAGTCAGTGAAACGTGAGACTCGCCGCCTGATCGGTGCTTATTTCTGTCATGAATACAGCTTTGCAGCCGCCGCGCTGATGAATCCCAGTGTGGTGCGTCATCCCGATCAATCGGGGCTGCCCGATGGGAGCGTGCGTATCCTGCTCTCGCTCCGTGCGGTGGGCGAGGGACATATCTCGACGATTGCCTTCCGCGAGGGGATCATCTCGCCGGGCCGTAAACTGACGCTCATGCCCCAGCCGCCCTTCGCCACTGCCGCCATGCTCGGCAAGCACCGGGAAGACAAACCCGAGGACACTGTATCGCTCTACCGCCACCCGGAAAGCACCATTTCCGGCATGGTCGTGTTCCCGATCACCGAGGCGCAGCGAAACGGACTGGAAGACCTCCGGCTGGTGGAGTTCATCCGTGATAGCGGCAAGAGCGAATGGATTGGCACTTATACGGCCTATAGCGGGCGCGACATCCGGTCCGAACTGCTTCGCACCCGCGACTTCCGGGACTTCACGCTTACTCCGATCAAGGGCGGAGCGGGCCGTAACAAGGGAATGGCGCTGTTTCCTCGCAAGGTTGGTGGTCAGTTCCTGATGATCGGGCGCCAGGACGGCAAGAACCTCTATTTGCTGCGCTCGGACAAGATTGACGAATGGGAGGGCGGCGAGTTGTTGCTTGAGCCCAGATTTCCGTGGGAGCTGGTTCAGATCGGCAATTGCGGGGCCCCGATCGAGCTGGATGAGGGTTGGCTCGTTCTAACCCACGGCGTCGGCGCGATGCGAAAATATGCCATCGGCGCGGCCCTGCTTGACAAGGAGGATCCGTCCCGTGTGATCGGACGGACACCCAACCCGATCCTCTCCGCTGCCGACGAAGACCGGGAAGGCTATGTTCCAAACGTGGTCTATACCTGCGGCGCGATCCGCGTGGGCGATGATTTGTTCCTGCCGTATGGCGTGGCCGACAGCTCAGTTTGCTTCTCATTCGTTGCCATCGAGGACATCCTCGCCGCCATGGCCTGAATTAAGGGCCAGCCTTGCCCTGTCATTCAGCCCTGGTCGCCGCGCGAAACGCCCTTGCCATCGAGATTCTGCGCAACGAAGTCCCAATTCACGAGATTGCCCAACACCGCTTCGGTGAAGTCCGGGCGGGCGTTGCGATAATCGATGTAGTATGCGTGCTCCCACACATCGAGCGTGAACAAGGGCACCATACCGTCATGGGCCACCGGGGTATCGCCATCGTGCAACCCATCTATCTTGAGCGCGCCGTTGTCGAGCAGCAGCCAGATCCAGCCGCTGCCAAAATGCGCAGCCGCCTGATCAGCAATCGCCGCGCACAGCGCATCGGTGGAGCCAAATCCGCTTTCTATCAGGGCAGCAAGTTGTCCAGACGGTTGTCGGGCATCAGGAGACAAGCATTTCCAGAAGAAGTTATGGTTCCACAGTTGGCTAGCGTTATTCAGCAGGGCGCCGGGTTTGGTGGAGCGGATGAGCTCCACCAGCGACTGCTTGTCATCCTGCAGTTCAGGTTCGACCAGCAGCTCGTTGGTCTTGTCGACATAGGCCTGATGGTGCTTGCCATGGTGGAAATCGAGCGTTTCGGCCGACATGTGCGGCTCAAGCGCCGTGCGATGATAGGGCAGTGGCATCAATTCGAACGACATGCTCAGCATCCTGCAAGCTGTTGGGGACTGCCCATTGAACGCGCTGCGGGGACTTTTGTTTCCTCCCCAGCAAACTTGTTCAACAGCGTGATCGAAAAAGTTACCCAGCCAAGGCTGCAAATTAGCAACTATATTTCAATATGTTACAAGATTCTTCGCAAAAATGGTAATGTCTGCGGAACCTTTTCCTTTGGCGCTGGTTACGGACGTGCGTGGGGCAAATTCGTCAGGCCGCGCTGGGGGACTCTATCGCCGTGCCAAATTCACACCCAATGCCGAACTGATGGCAGTCATTCTAGCCGTAGAAGATGACCTTTTCATTCTGCAAAGTCTTGAATTGATGATTGAGGATATGGGCCACACCGCACTGCTTGCCAGCAGCCTTGCCGCAGCTCTGTTACACCTTGAGGCGCCAAGCCATATCGATCTGCTGTTCGTCGATATCCGTCTCCACGCGTTGGTGTTTGGCGGTTATGAGGTGGCCGATCAGGCGATCATTCTAAGATCCGGATTGCCGGTGCTCTATACCTCGGGAAGCATACTGACCGACGACATGACCGGACGCTTTGTTCCCGGCGGGCGGTTCCTTCAAAAGCCCTATTCTCCGGTACAGCTCGAATCTCTCCTTGATGAGCTTCTAAAGTAATATTTTCAGCGGCTACCCGGACTTCAGAACCACCGGAGGTCGCGCATCGCGTCAGGACAAGTCATCACGATTCCGCCAACAGAAGCGATCGCAACGAGCCCGCCTCCTCTCCCCTCCGGCAGTCCGGCCGGGCAGACGCAAGAGTCGATCGTCAAAGCTGACGCGCTCCAGCGAGCCATCTTCAACAGCGCCAACTTCTCCAGCATCGCCACCGACGCCAAGGGCGTAATCCAGATCTTCAACGTCGGGGCCGAGCGGATGCTCGGCTATACCGCGGCCGAAGTGATGAACACGATCACCCCGGCGGACATCTCCGATCCGCAGGAACTGATCGCCCGCGCGCAGGCATTGAGTGGCGAACTGGGTACTGACATAACACCTGGGTTCGAAGCCTTGGTCTTCAAGGCCTCTCGCGGCATCGAAGACATCTACGAGCTGACCTATATCCGCAAGGATGGCAGCCGCTTCCCCGCTGTGGTGTCGGTGACGGCGCTGCGCGACGCGGACGATGCCATCATCGGCTACCTGTTGATCGGCACCGACAACACCGCGCGCCAGCGGGCGGAAGAGGCGCTGCGTGAAGCGGGGGCCTTGCAGACCGCGATTTTCAACAGCGTGAATTTCTCGAGCATCGCCACCGACGCGAAGGGCGTCATCCAGATCTTCAACGTCGGCGCCGAGCGGATGCTGGGCTACACGGCCGCGGAGGTCATGAACAAGATCACGCCGGCCGACATCTCCGATCCGCAGGAAGTGATCGCGC
>JANOFJ010000074.1:0-3249 GCA_031413595.1 Novosphingobium sp. | reverse complement strand
ATCCGCGCGGAGCGTGGGCCGATGCGGCGGAATATGATCGGACCGCGCAAACATTGGTTCGCCAATTCATCGACAATTTCGCGCAATTTGCCGATCATGTCGATGAAGGCGTCCGCCAGGCAGCCCCTACGGCGGCCTGATCCGATCCGGGAACAACTCGGGTCGCCAAAAACGATCCGAGAGTTTTTCCGATGACCGATACAATGCGATTCTTTGCCGATGACGCAGCCGTTCGCCATGTGGGCGAGGGGCTTCTGGCGCGGACTCTGCCCAAGTCCGAATGGACCCACGAGGCCCACCTCGCCGCGTGCCTATGGCTGCTGACCGAGCGCCCTGATGTGGCGCCGGAGCGCGATCTTCCTGCAATTATCCGCGCCTACAACGTCGCGACTGGCGGGGTGAACGATGAGACCCAGGGCTACCATGAAACGCTGACCCAGCTCTACATCCGCGGGGTTCGCGCTTTCCTGGCGAGTGCGCCGCCGGGCGACCTGGCCGCGCAGGTCAATGCGCTGCTTGTCAGCGAGATGGGTCCGCGCGATTGGCCGCTCCGGTTCTTTTCGCGCGAAGTCTTGTTCTCGGTCGCGGCGCGGCGCGGCTGGGTGGAGCCGGATCTCAAACCCATCGACGCCTGACGCCATGCCAAGGCAAATGCGCTGGAGCGGTTCGCATTGCTGGCGTCTGCGGCGCTTGTCTCTCGAGCAGTTCTGCGATAGCCAGAAATGAGAACGTTCACACGATTCATCGAAAAGGTGGGAAATGGGCTTCGAGCGGCTGGGACTTACGGCGGCAATGCTGGCCGGATTGGCATCGTGCGGCGGAGACAGTGGCAGCGCGGGGGGTGTCATTCCAATGCCTACGCCCACGCCAAGCCCCACCGCCAGCCCAAGTCCCAGTCCTTCACCCAGCTTGCAACTGACCTTTGCCGACGAGTTCAATGGCACGGCGCTCGACAGGAGCAAGTGGAACGTGGAGGGCCCGTCGTTCTGGGTCAACAGCGAAATCCAGGCCTATATCGATAGCGACCAGACGATCACCTTCGCCTCGCCGGCGGGGGCTGATGGCGGGGCTCTGGTACTCAAGCCAGTTTACAAGCCGGGCTATTCAACCCCGACCGGGCGCACCACAGACTTCGTTTCGGGCCGTATCAACACGAGCGCAAAATATGACTTTACCTACGGCAAGGCCGAGGCGCGGATCCGTATGCCGGATGCGACCGGAGCGTGGCCGGCATTCTGGCTGCTTGGGTACGGCACCTGGCCTGACAGCGGCGAAATCGACATCATGGAGTATGTTGGCGACAAGTCGTGGACCAGTGTTGCGATTCACGGCCCCGGATATTCGGGCAATACCCCGTTGGTCAGTCGGCAGACCTTCCCGAGCGGACAAGACGCAACCGGCTGGCATGTCTATGGCGTTGAGCGGACGGCCGATACGGTGGTTTTTTCGGTCGACGGCCGCGAGATCTATCGGGTGACCAAGGCTCTGGTGGAAACCTATGGTCCATGGCGGTTCGACCGGCCTCAGTACCTGATCCTCAATTTCGCACTGGGCGGAGTCTATCCCAACTCCGTAAACGGTGTGACCTTTCCATATTACGGCATGCCGCAAACGACCGCAGACCGAATTGCTGCCGGCCAAGTGACCATGGAGGTTGACTGGGTGAGAGTCTGGACTGCCAGCTGAGATCTGATGTGGCCGGGCAGAGTCGGTTGTGAGAGTGATTTCGCTTTTACCGGCAGCCAACTCGGCGCATTATATTGTTTCCCGAACCACGGAGTCGCAATTATGGGAATTCTCGACAGCATTCTGGGGCAAGTCAGCCAGCACGCAGACGTCGGCAATCTTGCCGCCAAGCTGGGAATTGATCCCGCCATGGCGGAAAAGGCCATCGCCGCGCTGGGTCAGTCGCATCAGGAACCGGGCGATACCATCGAAGGAGCCGCTGCCAAGACTGGCCTCGACGCCGGCACGCTCAACCAGATCGTCGAGCAGATTGGCGGCGAAGGGTCGCTCGGGGCATTCAGCCAGATGCTGAAAGATCACCCGCAGGCATCCAGCGTGTTCGGCATGCTTGACCGCGATGGCGATGGCAATCCGATCAACGATGTCCTCGGCATGGCCAAGGGACTGTTTGGCAAGAACTGACAGATGACTGCCGCGCTGCGATATTTCGTCGCACTATTTGGCGCGGTCTGTATCGGAATCGCACTGGTCCACATCATTTTTGGACCAGCGTCCATACCGGACTCGGTCCCGGTCAACGCAACGATGGACAGCGAGGACCGGTTCTACGCTACACTGTTCCTTGGATTCGGCGCTGCACTGGTGTGGGTTTCGCGCGATCTTGGGCGGCGCGGCATGGTGTTTTTCGCTCTGCTGGGCGTGTTCTTCCTCGGCGGTATCGCGAGGATCATATCTTGCTTTGCGGTTGGCCCACCTATCCCGATGTTTGTGTTTCTCGGCTCGCTAGAACTAATCCTGCCGCCTCTACTATGGAGGTGGCACCGTTGGGCATTCCCCGATTAAGGCTCAGCCTTTCGCCGCTTCGATGTAGCGGCTGACATTCTGCGCCAGCACATCGAGCGGGACATTGCCCCCACCGACTACCGCGTCATTGAAACCACGCAAATCGTACTTCGCACCCAGCGCGGTTCTGGCTCGCTCGCGCTGGGCGAGGATCTCGCTATGGCCGAGTTTGTAACCGCAGGCCTGCCCTGGCCAACTGCAATAGCGGTCGACTTCCGAGGTCACTTCGGCGCGGCCTGAACCATTGGCGGTGACGAACCAGTCGATCGCCTTGGCGCGGCTCCAGCGTTTGGCATGGAGGCCGGTATCGACCACCAGGCGGCATGCGCGAAAAGCCAGGCTCTGCAGATAACCAAGCTGTCCCACCGGATCGATTTCATAGGCCCCCAGCTCATCCCCCAACGTTTCGGCATAAAGCGCCCAGCCTTCCGAATAAGCGCTAAAGGCCAGAATTGTGCGAATCAGCGGCAGGCGGTTGGCGTATTCACCTTGCCAGACGTGCCCCGGAATCCCCTCGTGGAAGGCAAGCGTTGGCACGCTGAAGCGGCTGTGGAGATCGGTATCGCCCAGATTGAGCCATATCTTGCCCGGGATTGAGCCGTCGATCGAACCTGCCCCACCATAAGCGCCCGGCGCGCCTGCTTCCTCGGCAAGCGGTAAGCGGCGGATCTCCAGATTGCCCCGGACCGGATTGCCGAAGGCTTGCGGCATCCTGGTGCG
>JANOFJ010000073.1:0-3631 GCA_031413595.1 Novosphingobium sp. | reverse complement strand
GTGCCGTTCCGTCGCGCCCTGCCGCTTCGGCCCGTTCGACGAACAGCAGCATGCTGGCCCCGAACAGCAGGGTGAACAGTGCGCGCATCTTGCCTTCGAAGGCCACGAAAATGAACGCAAAGGCAGCTTCATCGGCGGGCGACCCCGGCAGCGGGATGTTCGGCGAGAGAGTCGCCTGTGTCGGTCCGGCAAAACCAGCGATATTGACTAAAAGGATGCCAAGCACGGCTATCCCGCGAACAAAATCCAGCGCCGGAATGCGCTGGCCGGGATCACCGTTTGACGGCGAGGCAACTTACTCCCGCGCCGGCAAGCCGTGAGCAGGCCGCCCGGGCGGCTTCCTGCGAGGCGAAGCCCCCGGCCTGAAGCTTGATTACAGTCCCCGCTGCCGCGTTAATGCGTGGATGACCAGCCAGCTCCGGCCGGGCGCGGATCCTGTTCCACAGAGCGTCAGCATTCGCGGCCACCCCGAAGGCACCCAGCTGGATGCGCCAAGTACCGGTGGCCTGCGCTGCTGCAGGAGCGGCATTTGCAGGAGCAGGACGCGCTGCAGGGCGAAGAGCTGGTTGCGCAGGGGCGGGGGCAGTCACAGCGGGCCGGGCATAATCGGCCCCGGCGGTTCGCGGACTGTCCATGCGAGCTTTTGGGGTCACGGCCGTGGCTGGGGCCGCTGAAGCAACCCGGGCTGCAGCGGAGCGGGGTGTTGCTGCCCGCAGATTGAACTGGGCAAGCTGGCGGGCCAGATTGGCTTCGGCCTGACTGGCCAGTTGGACAGCTAGAGCGGCGGCCTGCTGGCGCTGCTGCAGCTCGATATGCTGGTCCATCGTAGCCAGTGCGGCCGTGGCCCGGGCAACGCCGCCCTGCTGCGCCAGACTGACCAGCGCATAGGCGCGAACCCAATCCTTCTTTGCCAGATCACCGTTGAAATGGGCGAGACCTAGCAAGTATTGAGCGCGCGGATCGCCGCGTTCGGCGCCTGCGCGGACATAGGGCATGGCGTGGACGCGCTGGCCTCGGTCAAACAGCAACAGACCATAGACATCGCTGGCTTGCATATGACCCTGCGCGGCGGCCTTGCCGTAAAGCTCCTCGGCTTTGGCTAGATCCTGCTTGACTCCCAGGCCCTGCTTGTAAGCCTCTGCCAGCAAGAATTGCGCATCAGCATCACCATTGGCGGCTGGACCCTGCCATTCGCGAATTGCGGTCGGATAATCGTTAAGTGCCCATGCATTGAGCCCGTCCTGGACGTCAGCCCGGGCCGGAGCCGACAGTACGACTACCGTGCCAGCCAGCATGACTGCAAACAAAACTCTGTGGCTCATGAAAATTCCCAGATTCTGCTGCGCGGTTAACCGCGCTGGCCTCGCCTTCAATTCAATTGCGGGCGGTATCGCCGACCATCCCTGTTCACATGCTTACGTGACATAGTGAACGGTCTGTTTGCAAAGTCTTTATGCGCCGGTGCCAACGCGATCAGCCCGATCGGGACGCGATTGAGGGAGGCTGCATTAACTTAAAATTAGGAACGATCTGCGATCCACTCATCCAATCGAATTCTTTGTAATCGGATTTCAGGGGGACTTGCATTGCGCGTATTGGCTTTGGCATCGCAGAAGGGGGGATCCGGCAAGACCACGCTGTCAGGCCATCTCGCCGTGCAGGCCCAGCGCGCCGGCGCGGGGCCGGTTGTCCTGATCGACATTGATCCGCAAGGTTCGACTGCCGATTGGTGGAACGAACGCGAGGATGAATTTCCGGCCTTTGCGCAAACCACTGTGGCCCGGCTCGCGGGCGATCTGGCAGTTTTGCGCCAGCAGGGCTTCCGCCTGGCTGTGATCGATACCCCGCCCGCTATCACCATGGCGATCCAGAGCGTGATATCGGTGGCTGAACTGATTGTGGTGCCAACCCGCCCGAGCCCGCATGACTTGCGCGCTGTGGGGGCCACGGTTGATCTGTGCGAACGCGCCGGAAAACCGCTGATCTTCGTCATCAATGGTGCTACGCCCAAGGCCAAGATCACTTCGGAAGCCGCCGTCGCGCTGTCGCAGCACGGAACGGTTGCTCCGATCACATTGCACCACCGCACCGATTTTGCCGCCTCGATGATCGACGGCCGTACGGTGATGGAAGTTGAACCAAACGGCCGCTCGGCGCAGGAAGTCGTTGCGCTGTGGAACTATATTTCCGACCGTCTCGAAAAGAACTTCCGTCGGACTGTCTTTGCTGCTCCGGGCAGCGTTTCGGTGATGTCGGGTGGCCAGCGTCCTGCCGGGGGCTTCGGCCGCCGCGTCGCTGGTTCATGAGAGGGGTTGGGAGCATGACCGACCCCAAGACCTTCGCCTCGCTCTCCCCCACACTGTTGGCTCGCAAGGGTGGGGCCCGCCCCGCGATGCGTCCGCAGATGTTGCCACTGACTCAGGCCGTTGACGATCACGCGAGTGAAGACGCAGACGACCTTGGCTGGAACGATATGGGCCATGATGATGAGGCCCATATCCACAGCGCTGAAATCGTGCCGATCCTGCCCGAAGTTCTGCGCCAGCAGGAAGCTCTGTCGAACCGCATGGTCGGTCCCGCAAAGGCCCCGCGTCCGCGCCGCTCGGCGCTATCGGATGGCCGCCGCGCTGCTTTTACGCTGCGGGTCGATGCCGAACGCCACCTCAAGCTCCGCCTCGCCTGCACGCTGAATAATCGCAGCGCCCAGCAGTTGGTGACAGATGCGCTCGACCAACTTCTCGACGGGCTGCCCGAAGTGGCGTCGCTGGCCGCGCAGGTTGGGCTGACCGCGCAGGTTCGCAAGAAGCATTGAAATGATCTTGGAAAAAGGGGAACGTCCCATGAATGCCACTCGCAATCGTCAAGCCTTGCTGCCGCTCGCTCTGGTTGGCGCCGCCACTGCCGCACTTATGTCTGGTGGCACTGTGGCTACGGCCAAGCCGAGCATCGATAGCACTGCAAGCGAGGCCCAGAACGCACTTGCCAAAGGCAAGATCGAAAAGGCTATTTCGCTGGCTGAGGACCTGGTAGCCGCTGCCCCGCGCGAGGCGAGTTATCGGACATTGCTGGCCAACGCCTATCTGCGGTCTGGCCGGTTCGATTCCGCTGCGACAGCTTTCAACGATGCGATGGAACTGGGTGACAACAGCACCCGCACCGCGCTGGCGCTGGCGCTGGCCAATGCTGCGGCGGGCCGCAACCAAAAGGCCGTGGCTATTCTCGATGATTGGCGCGACGCCATTCCGGCAGGCGATCTTGGACTGGCCCTGGCGCTGTCGGGTGAAACCCGCCGCGGCGTTGCCATCCTTAGCGATGCGGTGCGCGACGGCGAATCGAGCGTCAAGCTGCGCCAGAACCTCGCCTATGCCTTCGCACTGGACGGGCGCTGGCGCGAAGCGCGACTGATGATCGCGCAGGATCTGCCGGCCGAAAAGGTTGATGCGCGGATCGGCGATTGGGCGATGCAGGCCCAGCCGGAGAATTTCAAGCAGCGAATCGCTACTATGCTGAGTGTGCCGGTGCGGAGCGATCCGGGCCAGCCGCAAGCGCTGGCACTCAATGCCTCGCCCGCAACGCAGCAACTTGCCACCGAGACAACTGCGATCGCCGCCCAGCCGACGGCGGTTGCCGC
>JANOFJ010000072.1:0-7349 GCA_031413595.1 Novosphingobium sp. | reverse complement strand
CTGCTCCGCTTTGAAGACGGCGGCTTCACGGTTTCAGTGAGCGATATCCAGGCCCTGGCCGATTGGCAGAACAATCCGGTCACCGGAGCCGAAATCCAGTACCGCCCCGGCCGGGTGCTGCTGCAGGATTTCACCGGCGTGCCTTGCGTGGTCGATCTGGCCGCGATGCGCGATGCGATTGCCAAGCTGGGCGGCGATACTTCCAAGATCAACCCGCTGGTCCCGGTCCATCTGGTAATCGATCACTCGGTGATGGTCGACGAGTTCGGTCACCCCAAGGCGTTCGAACAGAATGTCGAAATCGAATATCAGCGCAATATGGAGCGCTATGATTTCCTCAAATGGGGATCGAAAAGCCTCACCAATTTCAAAGCGGTCCCTCCCGGCACCGGCATCTGCCATCAGGTCAATCTGGAAAATATCGCGCAGGCGGTGTGGACCAGCAATGATCAGAACGGCGATCTGGTTGCCTATCCCGATACTTGCGTGGGGACCGACAGCCACACCACCATGATCAATGGTTTGGGCGTGCTGGGCTGGGGCGTTGGCGGGATCGAGGCGGAAGCCGCGATGCTCGGCCAACCGGTTTCGATGCTGATCCCCGAAGTGGTCGGCTTCAAGCTGACCGGCAAATTGGCCGAGGGCGTGACCGCCACCGATCTGGTGCTGACCGCAACGCAAATGCTGCGCGCCAAGGGCGTGGTCGGGCGCTTCGTGGAATATTACGGCCCCGGCCTTGCCTCGCTTTCGCTGGCCGATCGCGCGACGCTGGCCAATATGGCCCCCGAATACGGCGCGACCTGCGGCTTTTTCGGAATCGATGACAAGACGCTTGAATATCTGCGCCTGACCGGCCGTGAGGAAGACCAGATCGCATTGGTCGAAGCTTACGCCAGGGAACAGGGACTGTGGATCGACGCCACTGCGCCCGATCCGGTGTTCACCGATACTCTCAGCCTTGACATGAGCAGCATCGTTCCCTCGCTCGCCGGGCCGAAACGCCCGCAGGACAAGGTCGATCTCACCCAGGTCGATGATGTCTTCAACGCCGATCTCGCCGGCACCTATAACAAGGTGCAAACCCGGGTTGCGGTAGAGGGCAAGGATTTCGACATCGGCGACGGCGATGTGGTGATCGCCGCGATCACCAGCTGCACCAACACCTCCAACCCCGGTGTGATGGTGGCCGCTGGCCTGGTCGCCAAAAAGGCCAACGAGCTGGGTCTGAAGCCCAAGCCCTGGGTCAAGACCTCGCTGGCGCCGGGGTCACAAGTCGTCACCGATTATCTCGTCAAGGCTGACCTGCAGAGCCATCTTGATGCGATCGGCTTCAATCTGGTCGGTTATGGTTGCACCACCTGCATCGGTAACTCCGGACCCCTGGCCGAACCGATCAGCGCCGCGATCAATGGCAACAATATCGTCGCCGCCTCGGTGATCTCGGGCAACCGCAACTTTGAAGGCCGGGTATCGCCCGATGTCCGCGCCAACTTCCTCGCCAGCCCTCCGCTGGTGGTCGCCTATGCGCTCAAAGGCACCGTGACCGAAGATTTCACCACCACCCCGATCGGCACCAGCACCGCGGGGAATCCGGTGTTCCTGCGCGATATCTGGCCGAGCAATGACGAGATTGCGGCCACCATCGCGCTGTGCGTCGATCGCGCCATGTTCCAGGCCCGCTATGCACAGGTCTACCAAGGCGACGCGCATTGGCAGGCGATCGACGTTACCGGCAGCGAAACCTACAGCTGGCGCGCCGGATCGACCTATATCGCCAATCCGCCCTATTTTGAGGGGATGAGCATGACCCCGGCCCCGGTGGGTGACATCATCGAGGCCCGGCCGCTGGCGATCCTGGGCGATTCAATCACTACCGATCACATCTCTCCGGCAGGCTCGATCAAGGCGGATTCGCCGGCGGGCAAGTGGCTGATGGAGCATCAGGTCGCCCGCGCCGATTTCAACTCCTATGGCGCACGCCGCGGCCATCACGATGTGATGATGCGCGGCACCTTCGCCAATATCCGGATCAAGAATGAAATGGTCCCCGGCATCGAAGGCGGAATGAGTACCTACAAGGGCGAGACCATGCCAATCTATGACGCGGCGATGGCGCACAAGGCCGATGGCACGCCGCTGGTGGTAGTCGCGGGCAAGGAATACGGCACCGGATCAAGCCGTGACTGGGCCGCCAAGGGCACCAATCTGCTGGGCGTGCGGGCAGTAATCGTCGAAAGTTTCGAGCGGATCCATCGCTCCAACCTGGTCGGGATGGGCGTGCTGCCGCTTCAGTTCAAGGGAACCGACACCCGCGCCACACTGGGCCTCACCGGTGACGACAGTTTCACGATCACCGGGGTGGCGGCACTGAAGCCGCAGCAGGACGTGACGGTTGAGGTGACGCGGGCCGATGGTTCCAGCTTCAGCTTCACCGCGCTGTGCCGGATCGATACCGCCAACGAGGTCGAATACTTCATGAACGGCGGAATTCTGCATTACGTGCTGAGGAAACTGGCGGCCTAGGTCACTTTGCAATGGCGAACGTGCCGCGCGAGAAGATGGTTTCGTGTGGTTATGTGAGCGGGAAGACCGGATTTGTGGCCGCAGAAACCCACACGTATCAATGCAATGATGATCCGGCGCATCGCTTCGAGATCAATCAAGCTCGTTGACGCCGCCGCCCTAGTCATCTATAGGTGACAAATGTATGAGGTGCTGCAAACCCCGGCCTTTGCTAAGTGGTTCCGGTCTCTTCGCAACCATATAGTAAAGGGCCGGATCGTAGCACGGATCGAACGGGTCCAGCTGGGCAATTTCGGCGATGCCAAATCTATTGGCGATGGCGTCCATGAGCTGCGGATGGATTTCGGGCCGGGCTACCGCATCTATTTCACACGGCAGGGCGAACGGATCGTTCTGCTGCTGTGCGGAGGCGATAAGCGCAGCCAACCACGCGACATAACCCGAGCCAAGCAGATTGCCTCGGAACTGGAGTGAATGAAATGGCTACTACGATCAGCAAATGGGATGCTGCCGAACATCTTGATAGTGACGAAGCGATTGCCGCCTATCTTTCCGAAGTTATGGAAAGCGGCGATCAGCGGCATATCGTACAAGCGCTGAACACGGTGGCGCGCGCACGGGGCATGACCGAGATTGCCAAGGATGCAGGCATTGCCCGCCAAGCACTTTACAAATCATTCAGCGACAAGGGTAACCCGACGCTATCCACCTTGTTGGGCGTGCTCAAATCACTTGGTCTGAGCCTGGCAGTCAAAGGTTGATTTGCCGATCCCCGCTATGGGTGGACCAGTAAGCAAGGATGACAAGAAAAAGACGCGAGCCCCGCTGGGACCCGCGTCTTTCAGTAGCGGCAACCCCCGGGTCGCGCGGGAGAAACCGCAGTAATCAGGACTCCTTGGCTTTGGCCAGACGGCGGCGGCCAACCAGCGCGGCGGCGGCGGCGCCAAACAGCAGCAGCATCGGCGGAGCAGGAACCTCGGTGCCGCCTGTGGTGGTCGTAGTTGTGGTGGTGTCACCGCCGGTCGAGGAAGACGAGCTGGTGCTCGACGAGGTCGAGGAACTGGTCGAGCTGGATGAGCTCGTGCTCGACGAGCCCGAGGTGCTGGTCGAACTCGACGAAGTAACATTGCCCGACGAGGTCGAGGTCGAGGTTGATACGCCGCCGGTTGAAGTCGAAACCCCGCCGGTTGAGGTGGAGACACCGCCGGTCGAGGTCGAAACGCCTCCCGTGGTGGTCGAGCTGGTGATCCCGCCGCTCGAGCTGCTCGACGAGCTGCCGCCGGTCGAGGTGGAACCGCCTGACGAGCTGGACGAGCTGCCTCCGGTCGAGGTCGAGCCGCCTGAAGTTGAGGTCGATCCGGTGCTGGTCGAAGAGACCACCACGCTGCCGCCGCCCGAACCGCCGCCACCGAAGAAACCGCCGAAGAAGCCGCCGCCGAAGCCGCCGCTCGATCCGCCCACCACGGTCACGCCGCCGCCCGACGAGCCGCTCGGCTGCGGTGGCAGCGGCGGCATATAGGGGGCGGGCATGGCGGTCATCGCCATCTGCTGGGGCGCGGCACAGGTGACGGTGCGGGTAACCACCCGGCGGGCGCGCTTGACGGTGCGTGGTGCCGCGGCTTCAGGACGGCGCACGATGTGCCGGCGGGCCGGCACTTTGGCCTTGGCATGCTTGACGTACCGAACCTGGGCCGCAGGGGCCTCGGCGACATGCACCGCCCCGCCGCCAACTACCGCTCCGCCTGCTGCAATCGCAGACAATTTCGCAAGGGCCATCCGTACCGACATAAGCTCTGCTCTCTTTGTCTTTAGGGCTTCGTTCCCGGCCTTTAACTATTGGCCAGCACAGCCCTGTAGGCAAAGAAGCGCAGAGAGCAGCTACTGCGGCAATGCGGTTAACCCTGATTCGGCGGTCCCGAAGTGAGATATTTCGCATTGCTTTGCGCTGTTGCGGCGAGTTGTCCCACTATGAAACCGATCGATTTGTAATTGCGACCAGATCAGCGCAGCAAATTACTCTTCCTCGTCGAATAAGGCCGTCTGGCTTCCGCTTGGCGGTGCGAGGCCGAGGTGCTGCCAGGCGCGGTCGTTGAGGCACCGGCCGCGCGCGGTGCGGGCGATCAGGCCAAGCTGGATCAGATACGGCTCGATCACTTCCTCGATCGTGTCGCGCGGTTCGGAAAGGCCAGCGGCGAGCGTCTCGACTCCGACCGGGCCGCCCTTGTAGATATCGGCGATCATGGAAAGATAGCGCCGGTCCATCGCATCAAGGCCCAGCCCATCGACCTCGAGCCGGGTCAGCGCATTGTCGGCGATCACGCGATTGACCACTCCGTCGCCCGCGACATGGGCGAAATCGCGTACCCGCCGCAGCAGCCGCCCGGCAACGCGGGGCGTGCCGCGCGCGCGCCGCGCAATCTCTCGCGCGCCCTCGGGCTCGATGCCCATGCCGAGCAGCGCCGCAGCGCGGGTTACCACGCGTTCCAGTTCGGGCACGGTGTAGAAATTCAAGCGCACCGGGATCCCGAAGCGGTCACGCAGCGGCGTGGTCAGCAGGCCCTGACGGGTGGTCGCACCGATCAGCGTAAACGCCGGAAGATCGATCCGCACCGAGCGCGCCGATGGCCCCTCGCCGATGATCAGATCGAGCGCGCGGTCCTCCATCGCCGGATAGAGCACCTCCTCGATCACCGGATTGAGCCGGTGAATCTCGTCGATGAACAGGACATCGCCCTCTTCCAGATTGGTCAGCAGCGCGGCCAGATCGCCCGATTTGGCGATCACCGGGCCTGAGGTAGCCCGAAAACCAACACCCAGCTCGCGCGCGACAAACTGCGCCAGCGTGGTCTTGCCCAGCCCCGGCGGGCCAAAGAACAACACATGATCCATCGCCTCCCCGCGCGATTTCGCCGCCTCGATAAACACCCGAAGATTATCCCGCGCCGCCTCCTGCCCGACGAATTCGGCCAGCGTCTTGGGGCGCAAGGCTGCGTCCGGGTCTTCGGGGTGGCGTTGGGCAGAGAGGATGGGGTTATCGGTCACCCCGCCGCCCGCTTCAGCGCGACCCGCACCAGCGCGTCCAACCCGACGTCATCACCCAGTTCCTCAACCGCGCGCGATACTGCCAAGGCCGCGACGTTGGGCTTGAAACCGAGGTTCTGCAGGGCCGAGACGGCATCCGCGCTGGTCGATCCCGCAGGCGCGGCCGCCACCACTCCCGCAACGCCCGGCAAGCCGCCGACCTTGTCCTTCAGCTCATTGACAATCCGGCTCGCCAGCTTGGGTCCGACGCCTTGCGCGCGGGCGACCATCGCCGCGTCGCCTGCGCCAATCGCGCGCTGCAATTCATCGGACGGCAGCGCGGAGAGTACTGCCAGCGCCATCTTGCTGCCGACCCCCTGAACGCCGGTGAGCAGGCGGAACCACTCACGCTCTCCGGCGGTGGCGAAACCGATCAGCCGCATGTCGTTTTCGGAAACCTGAAGCTGGGTATAGGCGGTCACGCTATCGCCGCGAACGCCCAATGCATCCAGCGTGCGGGCCGAGCAATGGATCAGATAGCCCACCCCGGCGACATCGATCACCGCCCAGTCGGGGCCGAAATCATCGAGGGTGCCGGTGAGCTTGGCGATCATGCTTTGTTCTATGGCATAGGGGGTTTTGCGAGGGAAGCCGCAAATGTTGCGCGCGTCCTTCGACAGGCTCAGGACGAGCGGGGTATGGGTGGTGGGTCATCGAAAACGTCCGCTCATGCTGAGCCTGTCGAAGCACGCGCGCTGACCTAGCCCCGCACCATATGCGCATGCGCAATTGCCACCGCCAGCGCGTCGGCCGCATCCGCGCCCGCGAGCTTCACTCCGGGCAGCAAAACCTTGAGCATCGCCTGAACCTGCGCCTTGTCCGCCGCTCCGGTGCCGACGATCGCCTTCTTGACGAGGCGCGTTGAATATTCCGCCACCGGCAAACCGGCGCGGGCCAGCGCCAGCAGGCAGACGCCGCGGGCCTGGCCAAGTTTCAGGGTCGATTGCGGGTTGGAATTGACGAACACTTCCTCCACCGCGCCGCTATCTGGCCGGTGGAGCAGTATGACATCGGTGAGTTCCCGGTCGAGCACTACCAGCCGCTCTGCCAGAGGCGCTGCGGGATCGGTTTTCACCTGCCCGTTGGCGATGTGGCTGAGCCGGTTGCCTTGCTTGGCGATCACCCCCCAGCCGGTTGTGCCGAGGCCGGGATCGAGGCCGATGATGATCAGCCCAGCTTCTCCATCACCGCGTCGGACACTTCGTAATTGCCCCACACGGTCTGGACGTCATCATCATCGTCCAGCACGTCGATCAGCTTGAACAGCGTTGCCGCGTCAGCCTCACCCACATCGACTTTGAGGGCAGGCCGCCATGCCAGCTTGACCGCCTCGGCCTCGCCCAGCGCCTTTTCCAGTTCGCGGGCGACCGGGTGGAGGTTTTCGATCGCGGTCCAGATCGCGTGGCCATCCTCGTCGCTTTCGACATCGTCAGCCCCGGCCTCGATCGCGGCTTCGAGGACCGTGTCCTCATCGCCGACTTTGCCGGGGTATTCGATCAGGCCGAGGCGCTCAAACCCGTGGCTGACCCCGCCAGATGCACCCAGATAGCCGCCATTCTTGGAAAAGGCGGTGCGAACATTGGTGGCGGTGCGGTTGCGGTTGTCGGTCAGCGCTTCGACGATCAGCGAGACGCCGCCGGGGCCATAGCCCTCATAGCGCACCTCTTCGTAATTATCGCCTTCGCCCTTGGTGGCCTTGTCGATCGCGCGCTGGATATTGTCCTTGGGCACCGATTGGGCCTTGG
>JANOFJ010000071.1:0-12010 GCA_031413595.1 Novosphingobium sp. | reverse complement strand
AGCACCGGCAGACCGAGCGAACGTTCCAGCTTGGCGGTGGTCGCGAATGTCGATCGCAGCTGACTGAGCCCAAAGCTTGCACCTACCCCGGCACCAATGCCCACGATCAACACCCCAAGCAGCAACAGCGGCCGGTTGGGCGCAATCGGCGCGCGCGGAGTAGTCGGCGGATCGATGATCTGGAACTTGACCGCACTGCGTTCAGTTTCAACCTGGCCGCGCAAGCGCAATTGTTCCCGATCAAGCAGCAGCTTGTCGTATTGCTGCTTGAGCACATCATAATCGCGGTTGATCCGCTGCTGCTCTGCTGCAGTCTGGGGATTGGAAAACTGCTGCGCGGTAATTTGAGAAATTTCTGACTGGATCGAAGCCCGCCGCGAGACAAGCGCCTGGACATTGGCCTGGCGTTCCGCCTTGATCGACTGGAGCGAGCTGTAGGCCGGATTGGGCACTCCGCCGCCGCCATTGTTGCCTTCAGCCGCCGCCGCCGCCCGAAGCGCATTGGCCTGGTTCCTGCCCGCGATCACATCCGGGTGATTTTCGGTCAGACCGCGTGCTCGCATCGCCGAAAGATCGGCCTGCGCCTGCGCATAAACGCCGCGCGCGCCGCCTACCGAGCCAACGCCAGCAATGGTCGGCGGCGTTCCGCCCAACTGGCCATTGATCGCCGCTAGGGCACTTTGGGCGGCGGCAAGATCTGCATCGATCCCGCGCAATTCAGCCCGGCCTGCTTCAAGCCGCTGGATAACCGTGGTTCCGCCCTGAGCCAGCATCGGATTCTGGGCCTCGAAAGCCAGCCGCTTTTGCTCGGCTGTTTCGAGCTGCTTCTGCCGATCGGACAACTGCTGATCCATGAAACTGATCGTGCCGGTCATCTCACCGCGGCCGCCGGACATATTTTCTTCGCGGAAGATGTCGATCATCTTCTGGACGATTTCCTGAGCCAAAGCCGCGTTTTCGGCGTCTGACAACGAGCCGTCGCTGGAAACTGCGGTAATTTCGAACAGGTTCTCCTGCTCGCTCTTCACCTTGATTCGCTTGGCCAGCGACAGGACGGTGTTTTCCATCTGCTTGGGCGTGGTCACCGTTTCATTGATCTTGGTTGAGCGGACCACTTTTTCGAGGTTTACCGCGCTGGTCAGCGTCTGGCGGACCCGCTCGATGTCGCGCTTGCGGTCGCCGCTGCTGATGCCGATCTGCTCGGCCAGCGCATCATCCAGCTGGATGAAAATCCGCGCCCGCGATTCGTAGGAGTTCGGCACCATTGCCACGATCAGCCAGCCCAGCAGGCAGACCGCCCAGGTGACGCCAAGCGCCAGCCAGCGCCGATGCCAGACCGAATAAAGCGCCGAGCGCAGCTCATCAAAAATACCGTTCATCTGTGCGGTCCTGCCAGCGCCTTCCTCAGAATGTGCTTTCAGGGATGATGATGACGTCGCCCGGCTTCAGCATGACATTGGCACTGCTGTTGCCCTTGCGGAGCAGATCGCCGAGCCGCAGCGCATATTCCTTCTGGCGGCCGCTTTCCTTGTCAAAGCGGATCAGTTTGGCCCGGTTGCCTGATGCAAATTCGCTGAGGCCGCCAACCGAGATCATTGCATCGAGCAGGGTCATATTCGCGCGATAGGGCAGCGACGCGGGCTTTGTGGTTGCACCGACTACCCGAACCTGCTGGCTGAAAGTGCCGGCGAATTTGTTGACGATCACCGAAACCAGCGGCTCCTCGATATACTGTGAAAGCTGGAGTTTTATGTCTTCGGACAGCATCGAAGGGGTCTTGCCGACCGCCGGCATATCGGTGATCAGCGGAGTGGTGATCCGCCCGTCGGGCCGAACCTGCACGCTCGCGCCCAGTTCCGGATTGCGCCACACGAAGATCGTCAGCTCATCCAATGGCCCGATCACATATTCCTCGCCCGGGCCTTCCTGCATCGCCACAAAGGATGCGGCGGGTAGTTGCGGACCGCTGGAACCGCCAGCGCAGCCCGTCAGGGCCAGGCTGACCATCAGGCTTCCGGCAAGCAAATGGGTGACGCGGTTGTTCGGCATGGCATGTCCTCAATCAGAGCCGCGCCGCCGCGTGGGCATGCCTGTCCCGCACGAAGGCCCGGCCTTTCAGCCACCGCTATGGTTTATAAGGGTGAACATTGCGTTAGCCTTGCCGCAACGTCGCGGGATTCGGGGATTTTTGTCGGTCGCGTCTCGAATCCGGACGGCGCCGATGGAAAGGATTAAACCAGCAGTTCGGCTGCTGGCCCCTGCCCCAGGAACATCGCCGGGCTGGCGGTGGCGCCATAGGCCCCGGCGCAGAACACAGCGACCAGATCGCCCACTTCAGCCCTCGGGAAGCCAGCTTTGTCGGCCAACCGATCGAGCGGAGTGCAGAGGCAGCCGACTACCGTTGCCTCTTCCGTCGCTGGCGCGTCAAACTGGCTGGCAATTGCCACCGGATAGTTGCGCCGGACTACCGTGCCGAAATTGCCCGACGCGGCCAACTGATGATGCAAGCCGCCATCGGTGATCAGGAAGGTTTCCCCGTGGCTGACTTTGTGATCGACAATACGGGTCAGGTAAACTCCTGCTTCGCCAACAAGATAGCGGCCGAGTTCAATGCAGAACCGCGTATCACGCAGAGAATCGGGCAGGCAATCGAATTGCAATCCCATTGCAATGCCGATGCAATCGATGTCCAAAGGCGTGTCGCCGGGGAAGTAGGGAATGCCAAAACCGCCGCCCAGATTGCACTGCGGCAAGGCTGCACCACTCGCTTCAGCCAGTCGCGAGGCCAGTTGCAGTGTCTGGCGCTGAGAGTCGATGATCGCTTTGGAATCCAGCGACTGACTGCCCGCAAAGATGTGAAACCCGCGCCATTCCGCGCCGCTGGCGATGATCTGACGGACCAGCGCCGGGACCCGTTCGGCATCCAGACCAAACGGTTTGGCTCCGCCGCCCATCTTCATGCCCGAGCCTTTGAGATCAAATTCGGGATTGACGCGGACCGCAAGCCGCGGGGTTTTGCCGATCCGGTCGGCGATCCCCAAGGCCCGCTCCGCCTCACCCTCGGATTCAAGGTTCACAGTAACCCCGGCGGTAATCGCGGCTTCCAGTTCGGAGTCGCGCTTGCCTGGCCCCGCGAAACTGACAAGCGCGGAAGCTATGCCTGCGGCCTCGACCAGCGCCAGCTCGCCAGCCGAAGCAATGTCAAACCCATCAACCAGCTCTGACATAACCTGAAGTATTGGCTTATATGGGTTTGCTTTTACTGCATAATGTAATTCAAGCCGATCTGGCATCGCCGCCCGCAGATGCGCAACGCGCTGGCGCAGCAGTTCGGCCGAATAGACAAACAGCGGGGTTGATCCGGCTTGCGCCACGAGCGCTGAGGCCTTGTGACCGTCAATCGCAAGTTCGCCATCAATGGCGCCATATCCTGGCGGGATCGGACCAAGCGGTTTCAAGCGGCGAGCTCCGCGTAGAGCCCGCTTCGGTCGATCTTGCCATTCGGTCCGATTGGCATCTCGCCGCGCCAGTGGATTTCCGCTGGCTGCATAAAATTAGGCAGTTCTTGCAATAGAATACGCGGCAAATCTGTCGTAGCATTGAACCGATCTGGAGCCGCCCGAACGATCAGATGAACCGCCTGCCCCAGCCGTGCATCAGGAATGCCCAGCGCAACCGCCTCGGAAACCAACCCGCTGGCAAGCGCAACTTCCTCAATTTCTTGCGGGCTGATCCGGTTGCCGGCGCTCTTGATCATCGCATCGCGGCGTCCGGCGAAATAGAGCAACCCGTCAGCTGTCCGCCTAACCCGGTCGCCGGACCACACGGCTAGGCCGCCATAGCGCGACATCGGCGGGGCTGGCTTAAAGCGCTCAGCCGTGCGCTCGGCATCCCGCCAATAGCCTTGCGCCACCAGCGGGCCGCAATGCACCAACTCGCCTTCCGCGCCATCGGCGGCCAGCAAGCCATTGTCTGCAATTACAAGCACTTCGGCGTGAGGGACGGCTTTGCCCATCGAAGTCGGGTGCGTATCGACCAGCGCCGGATCGAGAAAGGTCGAGCGGAACGCCTCGGTCAGCCCATACATCGGAAACAACTTTGCCTGCGGAAAGCGGGAGCGCAAGCGCGCCACCAGATCAACAGTCAGCGCGCCGCCACTATTGGTCAAACGCAGTAATTTAGCGGCGGTTTCGCTCGGCCATTCGAGCTCGGTCAATTGAACCCAAAGCGGTGGCACGGCGGCCAGTGTAGTCGCCTCGTATCGCCCGATTGCCTTCACCACATCGCGTGCTGCCAAATAGTCGAGCGGCACGACACAACCGCCCGCGTACCAAGTCGAAAGCAGCTGATTCTGGCCATAATCAAACGACAAAGGGAGCACCGCCAGCACCCGGTCGTCGTTTGCCAAACCAAGATAATCTGCGACACTTTCTGCGCCAAGCCACATATTGGCGTGGCTGAGCATCACGCCCTTGGGGCGCCCGGTCGAACCGCTGGTATAGAGAATCGCGGCCAGTTCAGCAGGGTCGGCAGCAGAAGGCGGCAGTTCTGGACCACCTGCCAAGGTCTCGCCTTCGGCCAGCACGGCGCAGCCTTGCGGGACATCACCCGGTTCGAGCGAGGCAAGCCGGGCTGGGGTGCCCAGCAGCAGCCCTGCCCCACTATCGTTAAGTATATGAGCCACTTGTCCCCGCTTAAGCAGGGGATTTATCGGAACATGGACCAAGCCCGCCCGTGCCGCCGCTAGCGGCAGCAAACATGTCAGTTCGCCCTTTGCCGCCCAGCTCGCCACGCGCGCGCCGCGCTCGGGCACTTGCTGGGCAAGCCACCCCGCCAGCGATGCGACACGCATCCTTAAGTCCTTGAAGCTAAGTGTTGCCTCGCGCAGGATGAGCGCGGGCGCACCATCGGCGCCCCGCAAGGCGAGATGGTCGAGCGGCCGGATCGGGTGTTCAGTTTCGGCGCGCACGGTTTTGGTTAGGCTCCACGCAGGGGGATTGGGCGGTTGATCTCCATTGAATATCACGATGATCTTAATGAACTGCAAGGCGATCCCGTACTGACGGAATTGCTGGGTGCGCCGCAGGCGCGCGCACCGTTCGATCGGATCGAATGGTGGCGCAATCTGGCTGAAACCTGCGACTTTTTCCCCCTGATCGCGGTGGCGCGTGACGGCGATCAGCGCGCGCTTCTGCCAATGGTGCGGGCTGGGCGACGAATCGGAGCCCTGGCAAACTGGTACAACTTTCGTGTCAGCCCGCTCATGACCAAAGAGGCGGATGCAACAGCGTTATACACCGCAATGGCCCTCGACCTTGTCGGTGAAGCTCCGCGTATCACACTGGCGCCGCTACCGAATGACGATGGTGAGGCGGAGCTGCTGGAGCATTGTTTCCGCAAAGCAGGCTGGACCGTATTTCGCGAGCCGTGCGATCGCAACCACATCCTGCGGATCGGCGGACGCACCTTTGCAGCTTATATGGCGTCGCGCCCCGGCACCCTGCGCACCACTCTGAAGCGCAAATCTGGCAAAGTTGCGGTCACAATCGAAACTGCTTTCAATTCCCACAGCTGGTCCGCCTATGAAGCGATCTATGCCAAGAGTTGGAAGCCCGACGAAGGATCACCCGCATTTCTGCGCCGCTTTGCTGAGGAAGAAGGTGCAGCCGGCCGCTTGCGGCTAGGCATCGCGCGCGCAGATGGAGAGCCAGTTGCGGCGCAATTCTGGACGGTGGAAGCCAATACTGCCTTCATCCACAAGCTGGCCCATACCGAGGCGTCGAACCCACTCTCGCCGGGCACAACGCTGAGCGCGATGCTGTTTGAGCGGGTGATAGAGCAAGACCGCGTTGCGCTGATCGATTTCGGCACCGGCGACGACGACTACAAGCGCGATTGGATGGACGAAGTCCGTCCACGCTACCGCCTGGACATGTTCCGCCCCGGCTGGCCCGGAAACTGGCCTGCACTGGCAAAATCGGTGCTGCGCAGCCTTGTTCGAAGGGGTTCGGATGACTAGTGCCTGTGCTAACCTGAAAGCGATTGCTGAGAGCTCCGATGCGCCAAGATACTGACAAGCTGCTGCGCCAAATCCTCACCGATGTGCTGGGGCTCAAGGCCGGGCAGGCAAGCGCTTTTACCAACGATACCGGCCTGTTCGGCCATCTTCCTGAACTTGATTCGATGGCGGTGGCTGGATTGCTGACCGAATTGGAAGATCGACTCAACATTGTCATCGAAGATGACGAAGTTGATGGCGAGTTGATGGAGAGTTTTGGCTCGTTGCTTGCATTTGCCGAGGCCAAGCGCCCCCAACCGGACCAGACATCCGAATGAAAGCTCTGGACTATGCCTGCACATTGCCTTCGGGCGGTACCGCTCGCGAACTTGCACTAGCGGTTGACCGCGGCCGCGACAAGCGCCTACTGATCAGCCCGGCGCTGTTCGACGAAGCCAACCGGATGCGGCGCTTCACCGTTGAAGTGATAAGGCGGCTGGACGGCGCAGGGATCGACTGCTTTCTGCCCGATCTGCCCGGTTGCAATGAAAGCCTGCAATATCTGGCACAACAAACTTCAGTCGATTGGTCCGATGCGATGCTCTCCGCGGCTGGTTATTTCAATGTGACCCACGTGCTGGCGATCCGCGGCGGAGGGCTGATCATGCCCCGAAACCTCCCCGGCTGGCATTATGGCCCGGTCAAAGGCGCCTCAATCCTGCGCCAAATGCTGCGAGCCCGGATAATTTCATCGCGCGAAGCGGCGCTAAAGGAAAGCCAGGAACAACTGATAGAAGCTGGACTGGAAGGCGGATTGGAGCTGAGCGGCTTCCTGCTATCGACCGGAATGCTGCGCGATTTGCAGGCTTTGGCGCCGCAAATGCGGGCCAATCTGGTGGTTGTCGAGCAGGAGATGATCGGCGGCAGCCCGCTGTGGCTTCGGGCCGAACCCGATGAAGATCGCGCCCAGGCCGATGCGCTGGCGGCAGTCATTGCAATGGGGCTGGGCGCGTGACCAGGCATTTCTCCAGCTTCACCTGCGAGGGAGCGACGCTCTGGGGTACTCTTGACGCGGCTGCCGGGACAACCGGGCTGCTGATCGTCAGTGGCGGCAATGAAACACGCTCGGGACCGTGGGCCAGCCAGTCGCTGCTGGCTGCACGGATCGCGACTGCCGGTTTTCCGGTCTTCCGTTTCGATCGCCGCGGGGTTGGTGATAGCGATGGGCCAAACGGCGGATTTCCAACCGCTGCGCCCGATATTGCTGCTGCAATAGCCGCCTTCCGCGCGCAGGTTCCGGCCCTTGAACGGGTCATCGCTTACGGCAATTGTGATGGGGCAAGCGCGCTGATGCTGGCAGCGGGTGCGGCCTGCGATGGGCTGGTGCTATCCAATCCCTGGACAATCGAGGAGGGTATTGCGGACGACGCCTCGACCGCTCTGCCGCAAGTTGTTCGCGCCCATTATTTCCGGCGTTTGATGGACCCGCGCGCGGTACTGCGCCTGCTGGGCGGCAAGGTCTCGCTTCGCCAGCTGTCCGCCAGCCTGCGCAATGCTGCCCGCCCGGCGGCGGCCCCTAACCCTTTGGCGCAGGAATTGGGGACAAAGCTGGCTGAATTTTCCGGCCCGGTAACTATCCTGCTGGCCGGGCGGGACCGCACCGCGCAGACTTTCCTCGCGAATTGGGACAAATCGGACCCGAGGTTACGGACCTGTGCGAATGCATCGCACGGTTTTGTTGAGCGGGATGCCCGGATTTGGTTGCAAAATCAGCTAGAAGACGCCTTGCGCGACCGATAAGCCGGTTTTCTGAGCCGCGAAGTCACGCTCGGCCAGAAAACGTTCGGCATCAAGCGCCGCCATGCAACCGGTGCCTGCTGCCGTGACGGCCTGGCGATAGATGTGGTCCATCACGTCCCCGCAGGCGAAAACGCCCGGGATAGCGGTTTTGGGCGTGCCGGGCTCAACCAGTAAATATCCGCCGTCGTCCATTTCAAGCTTGCCCTTGAACAGCTCGGTTGACGGCGCGTGGCCGATCGCGACAAAGGCGCCATCGGTTGGTTCGACCGAGCTTGCCCCGGTAACGGTATCGACCAAGGCAACTCCGCTCAGCCCGCCATTCGCGCCCTCGCCCACGAAACGATCGACCTTCTTGTTCCACAACACCTTGATATTGGGGTGTGCGAACAGCCGGTCCTGAAGGATTTTTTCAGCGCGGAAACTGTCGCGCCGATGGATTACGGTTACATCCTGGCTGTGGTTGGTGAGATACAGCGCCTCTTCCACCGCAGTGTTCCCGCCGCCGATCACAACCACTTTCTTGCCGCGATAGAAGAAGCCATCGCAGGTGGCACAGGCCGAAACGCCCTTGCCCGACAATTCCTGCTCACCGCTCACACCCAGCCATTTGGCCTGGGCGCCGGTCGCGATGACCAACGCATCGCCTTCATAAATATCGCCGCTGTCGCCAATTGCACGGAAGGGCGAACCGGACAGGTCAACCGAGGTGATCGTATCCCACATCATTCGCGTGCCAACATGCTCGGCCTGCGCCTGCATCTCCTCCATCAGCCACGGACCCTGAATTACATCGCGAAAGCCGGGATAGTTCTCGACATCGGTAGTGATCGTCAATTGCCCGCCGGGCTGGAGCCCCTGCACCACAATCGGCAACATTCCGGCCCGCGCCCCATAAATGGCGGCCGAAAGTCCTGCCGGACCAGAGCCGATGATCAGCATGCGGGTGGTGTGAGTTGCCATAATTACTCTCGTTTCGGGGATTTCTGCTCATGTAGGGATGCACGTCGCCCGAAGCAAACCGGGCAACATGGGTTTTGCCCGACGGATTGACGCCGCGACCGCCAGCGCGCAAAGCCACGCGCCATGACACCACACGGCCCAACCTCGAACAGCTTCATCTCGCAGCGGCTGCGGCTCCACTATGTCGATTGGGGCAATCCCGAAGCCCCCAAGCTGATCCTCCAGCACGGCGGCCGCGATCATGGCCGCAGCTGGGACTGGGTGGCGCAAGAGCTGGCGAGGGACTGGCATGTCATCGCGCCTGACCTTCGCGGCCACGGGGATAGCGCCTGGGCTCCTGACGGCAATTACGAGATGAACGCCTTCGTTTATGATTTTGCCCAGCTGGTTCACACGCTAGGCCAGGATGAGGTGACGATCGTTGGCCATTCGCTTGGTGGCAATATCGCTACGCGTTTTGTCGGTCTTTATCCTGAGAAAGTCCGCAAATTCGTCAATATCGAAGGGCTTGGCCCCTCTCCCAAGGTTCGTTCTGAGCGCGAGGCAGCGGGCTACGCAAGCCGGTTTCGTAAGTGGATCGATGATCGCCGCAAGGCCGCAGGCCGGATTCCGCGCCGCTATTCGACGCTTGAGGCGGCCTATGCGCGAATGAAGGAAGAAAACGCCTTCCTGACTGACGAGCAAGCTCGCCACCTGACCATTCATGGCGCAAGCAGGAACGAGGATGGTACCTGGAGCTGGAAGTTTGATCCCTATCTCAACGTGTGGCCGTTTGATGACGTGCCGGAAGAGCGGACTGGCGAACTTTGGAAAGCAATAACTTGTCCCATGCTGCTGCTTTATGGGGCGGACAGCTGGGCCTCCAATCCTGAAACGGACGGACGGGCTGCGGCATTCAAGACTGCCCGGGTAGTTGAATTCGAGAACGCCGGCCATTGGCTCCACCACGATCAATATGATCGCTTCATGGGCGAGCTGCGCGCTTTCCTGTGATCAGGTCTTGATAAAGCGTTCAGTCAGAAAAGCGCGAACTGCATCGTCCACACCCAGCACTTCGGCCAGATAGGCGTCTGCGGTGCCATGGCGTTGCTCGATGGCGGCGAAGCTGGCATCCAGATACTCGGCCTCGACCCCCATCAGGGTACGGATCGTGGCTTCGCTGATCGCGCCGTGCTTGTCGCGAATTGAAGCGCCCCCTGCTGCAATCCGGCGATCGATATTCCCCGCGATATTTGTGAGCAAGTAATCAGCCATGATGTCATCGCGGTGCACGCCCAGCGCATGGTGCAGCATCGCCACGGCAAAGCCAGTTCGATCCTTACCGGCCAGGCAGTGAACCACGCTGGCTCCGTCACGCTGCACGAGGCCGGTAAAATAGCGGCGCAGGATGGGAACCAGATTTGGGCGGAAGGCGATATCCTGATAGAGCCGATGCATCGCCGCGCGCGCGCCTGCTTCGTCTATCACGCCGCTTGCAGCCTCAACATGCAAGGCCAATCCGGCGGTTTCGCCGTCGTGGTAAAAGATTTCAGCTGCAAAGCCTTCAGGGCGGCGGCAGGGATTGTTGGCGCGTTCGCCATTGCCGCGCAGATCAAACACCGTGGTGAGTTCAAGCGCACCGATTGCTGCCAGGTCCGTCTCGCTCGCCCCGCCATGCTCGCCAGAGCGCCACAATACGCCGCGCTTCACCCTGCGACCACCTGCGACGGCATAGCCACCGTAGTCGCGGAAATTATGGACGCCTTCCAGAGGCAGAACTCGGTTATCGGTTACGGCATCAATCATGACTCCGGCGATTGGCAGGAACGAGCCCGCGGCGCAACGGTTTCCACTTGCGGTGCAGCCTTGCGAGGTTTAATCGTCCGGTTAAACCATCAAAGAGGAGCCTTCCATGGCCGACGCCTATATCATCGATGCTGTCCGCACCCCCCGCGGGGTTGGCAAGCCCGGCAAGGGTGCGCTGTCGCACCTCCACCCGCAGCATCTCGCCGCCACGGTCCTCAAGGCGATCAAGGAGCGCAACAACCTCGACACCGCAAGTGTTGATGACATCATCTGGTCCACCTCGACCCAGAAGGGCAAGCAGGGCGGAGATCTTGGCCGGATGGCGGCATTGGCGGCCGGCTATGACACCAAGGCAAGCGGGACCACCCTGGACCGATTCTGCGGCGGCGGAATCAGCTCGGTCAACTTCGCGGCGGCAACGGTCATGTCCGGAATGGAAGATTGCGTTATCGCCGGCGGAACCGAAATGATGAGTTATACTGCCCAGATTGGCGCCGAGGAAGCCAACGCCGGGATCAAGCCGATGGGCATGGGCTCGGGCAACGCAGCGCTCAATAAAATCCACCCCCAGTCGCACCAGGGCGTTTGCGGCGATGCGATTGCGGCTCGCGAAGGGATTGGCCGTCATGAACTCGATGCGCTGGCGCTCGTCAGCCAGGAACGCGCCGACCGCGCAATACGTGAGGGCCGGTTCGATAAATCGCTGATCACCGTTTACAACGATGACGGCACTGTGGCGCTTGACCATGAGGAATTCCCCCGACCCGAAACCACTGCCGAGGGCTTGGCTGCGCTGAAAGCCAGCTTCGACGGGATCGCCGACTTCGATCTTGGCGGCGGGGTGACTTTCCGCAAGCAGATCCAGCGCCGCTATCCGGAACTCGAATGGAAGGGCGTGCACCATGCAGGCAACAGCTCAGGCGTTGTCGATGGCGCGGCCGCGCTGCTGATCACCTCAAAGGAATATGCCGATAAACACGGCCTCAAGCCGCGGGCGCGGATCGTCGCCTATGCCAACCAGGGCGATGATCCCACGCTTATGCTCAATGCCCCGGTCCCGGCCGCACAAAAAGTGCTCGAAAAGGCTGGGCTGACGACTGACGATATCGATGTATGGGAAATCAACGAAGCTTTTGCGGTGGTTGCCGAAAAGTTCATCCGCGACCTCAAGCTTGATCGTGACAAGGTCAACATCAATGGCGGCGCCTGCGCGCTGGGCCACCCAATCGGCGCGACGGGATCGATCCTGATTGGCACCGCGCTGGACGAGCTGGAACGCTCGGGCGGGCGTTATGGTCTGGTCACCATGTGCGCCGCTGGCGGCATGGCCCCGGCAGTCATCATCGAGCGGATATGAACCCTAGACTAACAAGAAACGGCGGGTCGCGCGCAGCGGCCCGCCGTTCTGTTGTCCAGCTACAGAAACGTCAATTCTGCGCCCGGCTGCACCGGATCGCCTCTATTTAG
>JANOFJ010000070.1:0-13219 GCA_031413595.1 Novosphingobium sp. | reverse complement strand
CCTGCATATGGTTTAACCCGGATGTGCGGGGGGGTGCTGTGTGGGGCGGGAAGCCAGTTGGTTTCAATCCGCCTCACGCATCGATCATCTCCGGATCGATCTCTCCCGCCCGGTTCTGGATAGACATGAAACGCTGCGCCGGATCGCGGCCCATCAGCCGGTTGACCATATCCTTGACCGCCGCGCGGCCTTCATATTCTGGCGGCAGGGTGATCCGCAGTAGGCCGCGCGTGACGGGTCAATCAGTATCCGGGCTGACCTCCTCAGTTGACGGTCGCCGCACCCATTGCCGCAGTTTTCGGATTGGCCGCGAACGCCATATCCAGACCAACAGTGCCACTAACAGCAGCCATGGCAGCAATGCGCCGACTGCCAGCAGGACAAAGCCCAGCATTGCGCCGAAGCTATTCCATGCTGTTGCCGCACCCTCGGCGAAGGGATTTGTGCCGAGCCGAAAACCGGCGTCGCTAGAATAGCGGAAGTTCATCGGCGTATTAGCCAGCCGATCTTCGCCATCACGGCGGGTATCTTGTTCGGCAGCGAGTTGTTGACGGATGTTTTCGGCGCGATTGCGCAGCTCATTGCGCTCAGCCTCGCTAAGACCCTTACCGGCGAGCCTTTGGTCCAGCCGTGCCAGCTCGGCGGTGAACTCGCCGCTGCGGGTTTGTGATGCGGTGATCTGGGTGCCAACATCTTCACCTTCAATCGCCGCATCGACCAGCTTGCCTTCCGCCTTTTCGACCGCGACAATGCCTTCCTTGCCAAACGCACGGGCGAGATCGGGGGCGAGTTTGAAGGCAAGCTCACCAGTAATCTGGTCCTCGTCGATCACTGTATAGCGCATTCCCGTGATCCGGCATCGCGCTGGCCCCAGCTTCTCACAAGCCGCGGCGTGCTGTTCCTGTACTGCCGAGATGCTCTTGTCAGGCAGCACGAACGCATAGCGATAGCTGAAAGCGACGCCCGGCGCGGCATGGGGTGAGATATCGGGCGCTCCGATCCCGGCGGAAGCTTCCCGCGCTAGTGGCGGAGACCCGACGTTGTAGCTCTGCGCTTCCGAGGCAGTTTCTTCCGAGACTTTCTCTGAGCAGCCGGCGAGGATGAGAGCAGTTGTGGTGGTGAGGGTCACGAGAAGCGGGCGCATGCCAATTCTCCTAAAGCACGGCCCAGCGTGACCGCAGGTTAATGTCTACTCTATCGGTAGATATTAGCAATAGGGTGTTTGAAGCAGCCAAAATACCTCAAGCATCAATCATCGCTGGATCGATCTCGCCTGCGCGGTTCTGGATAAACATGAACCGTTGCGCGGGATCGCGGCCCATCAGGCGGTCGACCAGATCCTTGACAGCGGCGCGGCCTTCATATTCAGGCGGCAGGGTGATCCGCAGCAATCCTCGCGTGGCAGGCGACATGGTGGTTTCGCGCAGCTGGCCGGGGTTCATTTCGCCGAGGCCCTTGAACCGGCCGACTTCGACCTTTTTACCCTTGAACTGGGTCGCTTCGAGCTCAATCCGGTGGGCTTCGTCCTTGGCATAGGCGCTCTCCTTGCCGCAGGTCAGCCGATAGAGCGGGGGCTGGGCCAGATAGAGATGCCCGCGGCGAACCACTTCGGGCATTTCCTGGAAAAAGAAGGTCATCAGCAAAGTCGCGATGTGCGCGCCGTCGACGTCGGCATCGGTCATGATGATGATCCGGTCGTAGCGCAGATTATCCGGGTTGCAGTCCTTGCGCATCCCGCAACCCATCGCGAGTGCCAGATCAGCGATTTCGCTGTTGGCGCGGATCTTGTCCATGGTGGCAGATGCGACGTTGAGGATCTTGCCGCGGATCGGCAGGATCGCCTGGGTTTTGCGGTCGCGTGCCTGTTTGGCGCTGCCGCCGGCGCTATCGCCTTCAACGATGAACAGTTCAGTCTCGCCGCTGCCTTCGCCGGTGCAATCCGTGAGCTTGCCGGGCAGGCGCAGGCGTTTGGCACTGGTTGCGGTCTTGCGCTTGATCTCGCGCTCC
Source organism: Novosphingobium sp. (assembly GCA_031413595.1). Classification (GTDB taxonomy): domain Bacteria; phylum Pseudomonadota; class Alphaproteobacteria; order Sphingomonadales; family Sphingomonadaceae; genus Novosphingobium. Next base: position 11,212 of record JANOFJ010000070.1, on the reverse strand, counting down.
GCCTTGCGCCGCAACCGCTCGTCCATCCGCTCAAGGACATGGGAAAGCAGCGCCTTGCCGCGCTCCATATTGTCCGACAGAAAATGATCAAAGTGATCGCGCACCGCATTCTCGACATAGCGGGCAGCCTCGGGACTGCTCAGCCGGTCCTTGGTTTGGCTTTGAAATTGGGGATCGCGGATGAAGATCGAGAGCATGATTTCGCTGCCCGTGACGATGTCTTCGGGCGCGACGTCCTTGGCCTTTTTCTGGCCTACCAGATCGGCAAAGGCCCGAATTCCCTTGACCAGCGCCGCGCGGATGCCCTGTTCATGGGTGCCGCCATCGGGAGTGGGGATGGTGTTGCAATACCAGCTATAGGCGCCATCAGACCACAGCGGCCAAGCGATCGCCCATTCGGCGCGGCCCATATCGTCCGGGAAGTCCTGCGATCCTGAGAAGAATTTAGTGGTGACGCATTCGCGTTCCCCAACCTGTTCGGTCAGATGATCAGCAAGGCCGCCAGGGAACTGGAACACGGCCTCGGCGGGGGCATCATCGCTGACCAGACTTGCGGCGCATTTCCAGCGGATTTCGACGCCGGCAAACAGATAGGCCTTGGACCGCGCCAGCTTGAACAGCCTCGCCGGCTTGAACTTTGCGTCCTCACCGAAAATTTCGGTGTCCGGGATGAAAGTCAGCGTCGTGCCGCGCCGGTTAGGGGTGCTGCCGAGCGATTTTAGCGGCCCTGTGGCATGGCCGCGACAGAATTCCTGCGCGTAAAGCTCTTTGCCCCTTGCCACTTCGACGCGGGTCAGGCTGGACAATGCATTGACCACGCTGACGCCAACTCCGTGCAAACCGCCGCTGGTGGCATAGGCCTTGCCGGAAAACTTTCCGCCCGAGTGCAGCGTGGTCATGATCACTTCAAGCGCGGATTTACCAGGGTATTTGGGATGCTCGTCCACCGGAATACCCCGGCCATTATCGCTGATGGTCAGGCGGTTGCCCTCTTCCAGCGTCACCTCAATTCGCGTGGCATGGCCTGCGACCGCTTCATCCATCGCATTGTCGAGCACTTCTGCGGCGAGGTGGTGGAGCGCGCGCTCGTCAATCCCGCCGATATACATGCCGGGACGGCGGCGGACGGGCTCGAGACCTTCCAGCACTTCGATCGCGGAACCATCATAGCTTTCACCAGTGCTGGCCGGCAACTTATCAAACAGATCATCGGACATGGGCGCGCTATAGTAGGCGCAGAGTCAGCAGGGCAAGCGGACGCAACAGGTTATCGTCAGTCCGCGAACCGGGCCGGCGCAGGACTTACCACCGTAACGGCTGCCGCCCGCGCCTCGCGCACTTCCAGCGCCCGTTCGACCACTCCGTTCGCACCAAACCGGAACGGCCCATCAAGTCCCAGGAAGCCGCCCCGATCCGCCAGCTTGGAAGTCGGGAAGGCAGCACCAGGTTTCCATTCGCGCGCAACGCGGATAGCAAGCAGTACGCTGTCATACCCGAGCGTCGAGATGCGATAGGGCGTTGCGCCAAACCGAGACTTGTAGCTTTCCGAGAACTGCCGGAACCTGACGTCAGAGACCGATGAGAACCATGCGCCGCGCAATGCAGGGCTGCTGGCGATGACGCTTTCCCCGCTCCACAGTTCGGTGCCGAGCAAGCGCGGCGAGGCGGCTCCGGCGGCCTTGAGCTGGGCGGCCCCAAGCGCTGCAAATCGGCTGCCGTCAGCAATCAATACCGCGTCAATTCCGCCCTTGGCGCGAAGACGCCGGGCGGCACTGACGATAGAAGTATTGCTGCGCTCATAGTTTTCACTCGCGATCAGTGATCCGCCGCTGGCGCGCACTGCGCCTGCAAATGCGGCGCTGGCACGTTGGCCATAGTCACCGCTGGGGGCGAGAACGGCAAAGCGACGCGCGCCTTCGCCCCACGCATAGCTGACCGTCCGGCTGATCGAATTTGCCGGAACCGTGCCAAGAATAAAGACATCGCGCGCCGCAACAGCGCTATCGGCAACATAGGCGATCAGGGGCACATTGGCCGCGCGGGCAATATCGGCGACAGGGCCTACGTCGTCAGCCTGGACCGGACCGAGGATCAGTTTGTTGCCATCCGCCACCGCCCGGTTAGCGGCTTTAGAAGGTCCAGCGGCCGTATCATAGGTCGTGATCCGCAGGTTCTGCGCATTGGTATCAAGCAGCGCCATGGTCGTCGCGTTGGCGATTGACTGGCCGACAGCCGCGTTCGGCCCGCTCATCGGCACCAACAGGGCCACGCGGTGACGCTGGCCGTCCTTGGGCAGCGAATCGCTTGGTTGATCGACCGGCGGTGGGCCTACCGGACCGCCCTTTGGAATGACCTTGCAACCTGCCAACAGGACCAAAGCGCCCAGCATGACTATGCTGCGCCGATTCAAGCGCGTCTCGAACATCACTTGCCGCTCCCCGTGTGGCTGGTCCATGAGGATGTTCATGGAAACACCGCTTTCTCCAGGTCTCTACATTGTCGCTACGCCGATTGGCAATCTCGGCGATATCACCCTGCGCGCCGCAGAGATACTCCGTGGCGTGGCTGCGGTGGCCTGCGAGGATACGCGAGTGACAGGGAAGCTGCTTCATCATCTGGGCCTCAAAAAGAAGATGATCCGTTATGACGATCACGCCAGCGAGGAGACGCGGACCCATATTCTGGCTTTGTCCGCTGAATCGCCCATCGCGCTGGTTAGCGACGCCGGTACACCATTGATCTCTGATCCCGGGTACAGACTGGTACGACTGGCCCGTGAGGCTGGAATTGCTGTGACCAGCCTGCCCGGGGCCAGTGCAGTCATCGTTGCTCTGACCCTGTCGGGCTTGCCCAGCGACCGCTTCCTTTTTGCGGGCTTTCTGCCAGGCAAGGACAAGGCCCGCCGGGATATGTTGACCGAGCTGGCTACGGTTCCGGCAACGCTGGCCTTCTATGACACTGCCCCGCGCCTTGGTGCGACGCTGGCCGCGCTGGCTGAAGTTCTGCCGGGTCGCGAGGTGGCGGTGGCTCGCGAGCTGACCAAGAAGTTCGAGGAATGCCGCAGCGGCTCTGCCGAAGAGCTCGCTGCGCACTACGCCGCCAATCCGCCGCGCGGAGAGATCGTGTTGCTGGTTGGCCCGCCATTAGAAGCTGAACCCGAATCATTCGATATTGACACTTTGCTGAAGACCGAACTGGCGAGTTCCAAGGCTTCGCAGGCCGCCGGAGCGGTAGCCAAACGCACCGGGCTTGATCGCAAGACGCTCTATGCCCGGGCGCTTGAACTCAAGTGAGTGACCGGAAGCTCCGCGAGGAACGAGGTCGCCGGGGCGAAGTGCTGGCGGCATGGTATCTGCGGTTAAAGGGTTGGCGGATTCTCGCGCGGCGGGAAAAGACTTCTCGCGGCGAGATTGACCTGATCGTGCGGCGCGGGCGTACCATTGCCTTCGTTGAGGTAAAGTGGCGCGAGCGGGCCGCTGATCTGGACCATGCGATCGACGATTATCGCCTGCGCCGGGTGATCGGCGCTGCCGAAGCGGTTGCCGCGCGTTTCGTCAGGGCAGGCGATTTGCAACGGATTGACGTACTGCTCCTTGCGCCGGGCCGCTGGCCGCGCCACATCGTCAACGCCTCTCAGTTCTAAATGGAACAGCATTTCATATGACCCTTCGCGTCGCCGTTCAAATGGATCCACTTGAAAGCATCAATATCGCCGGTGATTCGAGCTTCGCCCTGATGCTTGCCGCGCAGGAGCGGGGACATAAGGTCTGGCATTACGACGTCCGGACGCTGGCTTGGGACGAGGGCCGGATCACCGCCTGGGCCTCTTCTGTCAAAGTGCAGCGGGTAGTGGGTGACCATTTCACCAAGGGGCCGCTCCAAAAAATCGACCTCGCCAAGGAAATCGACGTCGTCCTGATGCGGCAGGATCCGCCGTTTGACCTTGGTTACATCAGCGCCACCCACATCCTCGAACGGCTTGAAGGCATCACGCTGGTGGTCAATGATCCGGCCAGTGTCCGCAATGCACCGGAAAAAGTTCTGGTGCTGGACTATGCCCGGTTCATGCCGCCGACCATGGTCGCGCGCCAGATTGAGGACGTCCGCGCCTTCCAGCAGCGCTATGGCAGTGATATCGTGGTCAAGCCGCTCCATGGCAATGGCGGCAAGGCGGTGTTCCGGGTGCCTGCCGATGGCAGCAACCTGGGCGCGCTGGTCGAGGTGTTTAACAATGTCTGGCCCGAACCCTTCATGGTCCAGCAATTTCTCCCCTCGGTCGCCGATGGCGACAAGCGGATCGTGCTCGTTGACGGAAAATTTGCCGGCGCAATCAATCGCAAGCCGGGCGAGGGGGAGTTCCGCTCTAACCTTGCCGTGGGCGGATACGCAGAAGCCACCACGCTAACCTCCACCGAAGAGGAAATCTGCGCCGTGCTTGGGCCTGAGCTCGAGCGGCGGGGGCTGGTGTTCGTGGGGATCGATGTGATTGGTGGCAAATATCTGACCGAGATCAACGTCACCTCGCCAACTGGAATCCTCGCGATCGACAAGTTCAACGGCACCGATACGCCTGCGCTTATCTGGGATGCGATCGAACGACGCCAAGCGGCGCTCTGATCGATCATGGACCATTGGATTATCAGGCTCATCGAGCAAGGCGGCTATTGGGGTATTGCAGCCCTGATGATCATCGAGAACATCTTCCCACCGATCCCCAGCGAAGTAATCATGGGGGTTGGCGGGATTGCGGTATCGCGCGGATCGATGAGTTTCTGGCCGCTGCTGGCTGCAGGCACTATCGGCTCGACTCTTGGAAATTATGCCTGGTTTCTTGCCGGTGATCGTTACGGCTATCTGCGCCTGAAGCCGCTGGTTGATCGATGGGGCCGCTGGCTGACGATGGATTGGCACGACATCGAACGCGCGACCGCATTCTTCTTGCGGCATGGGCCCTGGATCGTTTTTGCCCTTCGCTTTTCACCCTTCCTGCGAACGATGATCTCACTCCCGGCGGGGCTGGTGCATATGCCGCAGTGGAAGTTCCTCACCTTCACCTTTGCAGGGGCGGCGGTATGGAACACGGCGCTTATCTATGGCGGACTTTGGCTGGCCAACTATCTGAAAGACATGAACCACCTCATCGGACCGGCAATCGCGGCGATAGTCGCTCTGGCTGTATTGGCCTATCTATGGCGGGTCATCCGCTGGAAACCGCGTGACTAGGCTGGCCGGATTCTGTTCCCGAGGATGCGCGCTCCGATAAACATCCAGCAAGGTCGCCGCATCGACTTTGGTATAGATTTGGGTGGAACTCAGGCTGGCATGTCCGAGCAGCTCCTGCAAACTGCGCAAGTCGGCTCCGGCCCCCAGCAGATGCGTGGCAAAGCTATGTCGCAGGGCATGCGGAGTTGCGCTGGCCGGCAGGCCCAGCGCTAGCCGGGCGCGAGCCACGGCCTTCTGGATCATGCCTTGCGAAAGAACCCCGCCGCGCTGCCCGCGAAATACCGGATCGCCTCCTTGCGCGGGCCACGGGCTCTTGGCGAGATAGTCCCCAACCGCAGCCCGCACGATCGGCAGCATTGGCACAGCGCGCTGCTTGCCGCCCTTGCCGGTCACGACCAGCACCTCGCCCAAGGGCAGATCGGCACCGGTTAACGACAGGGCCTCGGCAATCCGCAGCCCTGCGCCATACAGCAGCAGCAGCACGGCCCGGTCGCGCGCGCCGATCCATTCCGCACTGGCCTCGTCCTCAACCATAGCGGCAATATTGACGGCTTCGTCGGGGGTTACCGGGCGCGGCAGACCCTTCTTGATCCGGGGACCACGCATCCGGGGCGGCGTGGAATCGGTATGTCCGGCCTGGGTTAGGGCGAAGGAGATAAAGGCCTTGAGCGCCGAAAGCTCTCGCGCGGCCGAGGCATTGCCCAGCCCTTCAGCGCGCCGACGCGCCAGCTGCGCGCGCAAGGCGCCGGCATTAATCGCGGAAATGGCCGCCCAGTCGCTCATCTCCGTTGCATCGAGCAGCCGCGCGGCAGTGGAGAGATAGGCACGGACCGTATGGGGGGAGCGCCGGCGGCCCTGCGCAAGGTGTGATTGCCAGGCTTCAAGCAGATCGGCCTTGGTCACGCCACCAGCTCCGCTGGAACCAGCTCTCCCAATATTGCATCAAGCACTGGCATCCCTCGTCCGGTGACCCCAATTCGCGTGCTTTCGCTCCAAACAAGTCCAAGGCTTGCATAGAATGCCAGCTTGTCTGGATCGCAAAGGCTGTTTTGGCTAAGGCCAAATCGGTCAGAAAAGGCAGACAAATCCACCCCTTCGCGTAACCGAAGCCCCATAAGCATCGCCTCTGAGGCCTGCTCACGCGGGCCAAGTGAACGCGTTTCCGCGATCCCGTCGCCTTGCCGCTCGATCGCAGCGAGCCAGTTCTCAGGCTTTTTGTGCCGCACGGTTGCAAGCCCGCCGCGCCGCCCATGCGCGCCCGGACCGATCCCGCAATAGTCGGCGTAACGCCAATAGGTCAGATTGTGCCGGCTCTCCTCGCCGGGGCGGGCGTGGTTGCTAACTTCATAGGCGGGCAGTCCAGCGGCGGTCGTAAGCTCGCGGGTCAGGCCAAACAAATCGCCCGCCGGGTCGTCCGCCAGCGGCACGAAGGCCTGTTCGCGCACCAGCGTTGCGAACTTCGTCCCCGGTTCGATTGTCAGCTGATAGAGCGAGAGATGGCCGGTCCCGAAACCCAGTGCGCGGGAGAGCTCCGTCTCCCATTGCTTTTGTGTCTGATCGGGACGAGCGTAAATCAGGTCAAAGCTGGTGCGGGCAAAATGGCGCTGCGCCACTTCCAGTGCGGCGATCCCCTCGCTGGCGTTATGGAGCCGCCCCAGAAACCGCAGCGCGGCATCGTCCAGCGTTTGCAGTCCGAGCGACACCCGGTTGACCCCGGCGGCGGCAAGATCGGCAAATTTCGCCGCCTCAACCGATGAGGGATTTGCCTCCAGGGTGATTTCGATGCCGGGCGCAAAGCCCCATCGTCTCTCCGCCTCGCCCAGCAGTCGCGCGACAAGGGCAGGGGGCATCAACGATGGAGTGCCGCCACCGAAGAAGATCGAATCCAATGCCTCACCGCCCGCAACTTCAGCCTCACGCGCCATGTCGGCCAGCAGCGATTGTTCCCAAAGTGCATGATCGACAATATCGCGGACATGGCTGTTGAAGTCACAATAAGGGCATTTGGCGAGACAGAAGGGCCAATGGATATAGAGCGCGCGGGACATTCCATGGTTCAGGCTTCTTTAACGTCGCAAAGTCAAGATGCGCAGCATGGGTGAGACACGGGTTGCAGCGTTGCTTCGGGGCGTTCTGCTTTCAATTTTAATTTTTTCCGCGCCGTTGGCGGCGTCGACGGGCGATAGCTTTGCTGCGCGAATCCTTGCCTCGCATAATCAGGAACGCGAACGGATTGGCCAGCCGCCGCTGACATGGAGCCCCCGCCTTGCGTCCCAGGCGCGCGAATGGGCGCGGTCGCTGGCGAGCCGGGGTGCCTTCGAGCATTCGCGCGAGCGCTTCGGGGCGGGCGAAAACCTGTGGATGGGAACCAGCGGTTATTATCAGCCCGAGGACATGATCGGTGGCTTCATCAGCGAAGGGCGCAATTTTCGCCCCGGCCAGTTCCCCAATGTTTCACGCACCGGCAATTGGACCGATGTCGGCCATTATACCCAGCTGATCTGGCCGGCGACCCGCGAAGTCGGCTGCGCTACCGCCAGGGGACGCGGTAACGAAGTGCTGGTCTGCCGCTATTTCCCGTCGGGCAATTGGGTCGGGCAGAAAGTTCCCTAAGCGGAGAACTGCTCGGCCACCAGTTTCGCAAAGGCAGCGGCGCGGTGGCTGATCCGGTGTTTTTCGTCCGGATCAAACTCGGCAAATGTCCGCGTTTCGCCGGTCGGCACGAATACCGGATCATAGCCAAAGCCCATTGCGCCGCGCGGCGGCCAGACCAGCGATCCATCAACCCGGCCTTCATAGACCGCATACTCGCCATCCGGCCAGGCAATCGCCAGAGCGCAGGCGAACCAGCAGGACCGGTCCACATCAGGCCCCTGCTCGCACAGCCGCCCTTCCACCTTGCCCATTGCCAAATACCAGTCACGGCCCGGCTTGCCCTCAAACCACTGTCGCTCAGCCCAGTCGGCGGTGTAAACGCCGGGCATATTGTCTAGCGCGGTCACGCACAGCCCGCTGTCATCGGCGAGCGCCGGAATGCCAGCGCTTTCCGCTGCCGCGCGCGCCTTGATCAGCGCATTTTCCACGAAGGATTTGCCGGTTTCCGGGGGTTCTGGCAGGCCCAGCGAGCCCGCCGAAATGCAGTTCATCCCATAGGGAGCCAGCAGCGCGCCGATTTCTTTCAGCTTGCCGGAATTATGCGTGGCAATCACCAGCGTTCCGCCGCCAAGCTGCCGGCCAATCACGACATGGCACTCATGCGACCGCTTTGGTCTGAGCGGAAAAGATCAGGTCTGTGCCGATCCGGGCCAGGCGGAGCAGGCGCAGCAGGGCTTCCTCATCATAGGTCGCACCTTCGGCGGTTGCCTGCACTTCGGCGATCTTGCCGCCTTCGATCAGCACGAAATTGGCGTCGGCATCGGCGTTACTATCCTCGTCATAATCGAGATCGAGCACCGCATTGCCCTTGAATATCCCGCAGCTGACGGCCGCCACCTTTTCGGTCAACGGATCTTCCTTGATCGCGCCGGAAGTCATCAGCCCTTGGATCGCAAGCCTCAGCGCCACCCAGGCACCAGATATCGCTGCAGTGCGGGTGCCGCCGTCCGCCTGGATCACATCGCAATCGAGCGTGATCTGACGTTCACCCAGCTTTTTGAGGTCGGTAACAGCGCGCAATGAGCGCCCGATCAAGCGCTGTATTTCCTGCGTCCGGCCGCTCTGCTTGCCCTTGGCTGCTTCACGCTGTCCGCGCGTATGCGTAGCGCGCGGCAACATCGAATATTCCGCCGTCACCCAGCCTTCCCCCTTGCCGCGCAGCCATGGCGGAAGGCGTTCTTCAACCGATGCGGTGACCAGCACCTTGGTATTGCCGAAGGAAACCAGCACCGAGCCCTCAGCGTGGATCGTAAAATTGGTCTCAAAAGTGAGAGCGCGCATCTCGTCGGGTGCACGGCCGGAAGGTCGCATGAAAAGTCCTTATGTTGAATTTCTTGCCCGCGTTAGTCGCATTGGGCTTGAGGCTGCAAGGGCAAGGGTTACATTGCGGGTAATGGCTGCCCCCCCGATCACCGAACTGACCTCCCGCGCTCGGGAGATATTCCGCCTTGTAGTAGAAGGCTATCTGGGCTCGGGCCAGCCAGTTGGCTCAAAAACGCTGGCTGGGTCCAAGACTTTAGCCGGAAGTGCGCTGAACCTCTCCCCAGCCTCGATCCGTTCGGTGCTAGCCGATCTGGAACAGCTGGGACTACTTGCTGCGCCGCACACCAGCGCAGGGCGGATGCCGACTGAAATTGGCCTCAGGCTATTTGTCGACGGGATGATGCAGGTTGCCGAGCCAACCTTGGAAGAGCGCACCGCGATCGAAAGCCGCCTGTCCGCGCCCGGCCCGATCGAGGCCGCATTGGCAGCGACTACGGCGATACTGTCTGACCTTTCCGCTTGCGCGGGGGTTATCATGGTCCCGCGGCGCGAACCCCGCTTGCAGCAACTCCAGCTCGTTCCGCTCTCGCCGGGACGGGCACTGGCGGTGTTGGTAGGCGACGATGGTGGAATCGAAAACCGCGTTATCGAGCTCCCTGTTAATCTGCCAGCCGGGGCCTTGGAGCAAGCGTCGAACTACATTTCCTCGCATCTTGTTGGGCGGACGCTCACCGAGGCGGTTGTGGCGATGCGCGCCGAGATCGCCAGTGGGCGCAGTGCGCTTGATGCGGCAAGCCGTGAGATGGTCGAACGCGGCCTGGCGGTATGGAGCGAAGATGCAGCGCGCCGGCCAGTGCTGATCGTTCGGGGGCAAGCGAATCTCCTCGACGAAGGGACACTCGGCGATATTGAGCGGGTTCGTTCGCTGCTGGATGATCTGGAGAACAAGCAATCTATTTCAGAACTGCTCGATTCGGCCCGTGAGGCAGAGGCGACGCGGATATTCATCGGCACGGAGAACCGACTTTTCGCGCTTTCCGGCTCGTCGGTGATCGCCTCGCCCTATCGCGACCGCGAGGGCCGAGTGGTCGGCGTAGTGGGGGTAATCGGCCCGACGCGGTTGAATTATGCGCGCGTCGTGCCCATGGTAGATTTCACCGCCCAAAGCCTGGGCAAACTCATCGGCTAGCTGGAATTTTTACGACATGAACGAAGATACCAAGCCGCAGGACGATCCCGCGGTTGCCGCAGAATTGCAGGGCGTACCCGAGGATTTGCTCGATCAGGGAGCAGACGAGCTGAGCCTGCTGCGTGAGCAGCTGGAGGGCGCCAAGCAGGATATCCTTTACGCCAAGGCCGAGACACAGAATGTGCGGCGCCGTCTGGAAAAGGATATCGTCGACACGCGAACCTATGCCGCGACTAGCTTTGCCCGCGATATTCTCTCGGTTTCGGACAATCTTACCCGCGCGTTAAGCGCAATTCCTCAGGAGCTTCGTGAGGACGAGAAGATGAAAAACCTGGTCGCTGGGCTCGATGCCACCGGGCGCGAGATCGACAAGATATTCGCCGCCCACGGCATAACCCGGATCGCTGCAGTGGGCCTGCCGCTCGATCCCAACCAGCATCAGGCAATGATCGAAGTTCCCTCTGCCGAGGTTGCCCCGGGCACGATCGTGCAGGAACTTCAGGCGGGCTATATGATCAAGGACCGGTTGTTGCGCCCGGCGATGGTGGCGGTGGCGAAGCGAGGAGACTAACCTTCTGCCCCCGGAAAATCCACTAGCCGCTCATACACCCGCTTGTCCGCCACCCCGGCGACAGGCCGGCCGCTGCGCAGCATGAAAGCGTGGCGGACAATCTCCGCTTGTTGCTCAAGCCCATAGCGCTCCAGTGTCCAGCCCGGTCTCAGGCTGTAGCTATAGCGGCAGAACGGGTGGCGGCGGAAGATCAGGTAGAAACGCCCAAATTTCTGCGCCTGCCAGACGTGGGTCATTTCGTGGATGAACAGCCCTTGCAGCGACAAGGGCGCGGCGGCGAAATCGTCGCGATAATTGTCGCAGTCGGGATG
>JANOFJ010000069.1:0-4255 GCA_031413595.1 Novosphingobium sp. | reverse complement strand
AGTAATTGCATCAACCATACCGCGTATTCATCGCCAGTCCGGCGGGGATCGGTCGCAATACGCCAGCGCGCCTTGATGGTGAGGCCATCGAATAGCGCAAAAACGACATTGGTATTGCCGACATCGATAGCGAGCAGCATGGTCTTGGTCCCGGTTCAGTAGATCTGTGCAATGCGAACTTCACCCGCGTGGATGCCATGGCACGTTCCGTCCGCCAAGCGAAGCAGCAAGGCGCCGTCTTCGCTAAGACCCGCGAATGTACCCGTCATTTTTTGCTCGTTCGGCTCTCCAACTTCGAGCGGCGTGCCGATCGCGTGTCCGGCCGCGAGCCAGCGGGCGATTACCGGACTCAGCCCATAGCTGCGCCATCGCTCGAGTTCGGCAGCGAACTGTCGTGCCAGATCGGCCGCGAACTGATCGCGGTCCGGGGCAGGTCCAAAGTCGGTCAGCGCGACAGTCGCGCGGTCGGGCAACTGCGGGGCTACGGCAAGATTGACGCCGATCCCGATGATGACCGTATCGCCCACCCGCTCAAGTAATATACCTGCCAGCTTGGCTGATCCGATCATGACATCATTGGGCCATTTGAGCACCGCACGCTGCGGCGCGGCAAGGCGGTTGGTCACCACTTCATGAACTGCCAGCCCCGCCAGCAACGCCAACGATCCTGCCGGTGGATCGCCGGGGCCGAGATGCGCGAGTGTCGAACCCATGAAATTGCCCGCACCATCGAACCATTCGCGCCCCTGCCGTCCCCGCCCGGCGCATTGCCGGTCAGCGATCAGCCAGAAGCCCTCGGGAATCTGCTCGTCGGCCGCAAGCCGGGTCGAGAGATCGGCGTTGGTCGATCCGGTGAGATGGATAAATTCAATCAATCCGGGAAATTCAGGCAAAGTGGGACAGAGCAATCGCCGCTGCTTCGGCCAATTCGCCCAGTGGCTTGGTCAAAAAATAGCCAAGCGGCGAAATGAACAGCGCTGAAATCCCCAGCAGTGCCTGATGCGCCCAGTCACTGCGACCGACAATCTTGTTCGCCGGCTCGTCAAAATACATGATTTTGACCACTTTGAGATAGTAATAGGCACCAATCACCGAGGCGGCGATGCCAATCGCGGCCAGTGGGACGAGGCCAGCCTGCACGGCCGCCTGGAACACAACGAACTTGCCCCAAAACCCGAACAGTGGCGGAATTCCTGCCAGGCTGAACATGATCATGGCGAGGCAAGCTGCAAGAACTTTGCGGTGCCGTGATAGCCCGGCCAGATCAGCGATTTCCTCAACCGGATTGCCGTCCGCATCCTTGAGCATCAGCACCGCGACAAAACCGCCGACAGTCATCGCAACATAGATCGTTAGATAAACCAGCATCGCCGCCGCGCCCTGCGGGGTTGCAGCGGCCAAACCAATCAGGATAAAGCCAACGTTGTTGATCGAGGAATAGGCCAGCAGCCGTTTGATGTTCTTCTGCCCGATCGCCCCAAGTGCACCCACCACGATCGAGGCCAGCGCAGCGAATATAACGATCTGTTGCCACGCTGCCGCCTGCCCGGCGAACGCGACCAGCGTAACCCGCATGGTCAGTGCCAACGCCGCCACCTTGGGCGCAGAGGCAAAGAACATGGTAACCGGGGTCGGCGCGCCTTCATAGACGTCGGGCGTCCACATGTGGAACGGGACTGCGCTTATCTTGAAAGCAAGGCCCGCCAGCATGAAGACGATGCCGAACAGCGCACCCTGTGAAAGCCCGGATTCGAGCGCCCGATTAATCCCGGCAAAGCTGGTCGTTCCGGTAAAGCCATAGGTCAGGCTCATCCCGAACAGCAGGATGCCGCTGGCCAGCGCACCAAGCACGAAATATTTGAGTCCAGCTTCGGCGGAACGCTCATCGTTGCGCAGGAAGGCGGCAAGCACATAGGCGGCCAGCGAGTTTAGTTCGAGCCCGATATAGAGCGTAATCAGATCGGTGGCCGAAACCATCATCCCCATGCCCAGCGCGGCAAACAGGATCAGGACCGGATATTCGCTCCGCATTGCCTTGACCCGGTCAAAGAACGCAGGCGCGACAATCAGCGCTGCGCCGGCCGCGGCATAGATCAGCAGCTTGGCAAAGCTTGAGAACGCGTCGGCGCGGTATTGGCCGAAAAAGGCCGAAGTTTCGGGTCCCATCGCGCCATTGCATAGCGCAGGCGCGACCAGGAAGGCACAGGCGGTGAGCACGGCGACCGCAGCGATGCTGATCCCTCGGGCCGCCTTGTCACCCGCCCAAGCCGCAACCAGCAACAGGACGAGCCCCGCAATGCTGAGCAATTCCTCGGGCGCGACGAGGCGAAGTGAATGGCCCCAATCCATTAGTGCGCCCCCTCATTTGCAGCAGCTTCGATTTTCTTGGGCTCTCCCAGTTTTAACCTAGCGTCGCCTTCTGGCCTCGCCCGCGCAATCCGGGCATCGAGAGCAGCGATATCGCTGCGCATCGGCGCGAGGAAACTTTCGGGATAGACCCCCATCCACAGAACCACGGCGGCGAGCGATGCCATCATCACCCATTCGCGAGCATCAAGGTCACGCATCGCGGCAGCATCGGCGTTTTTCTGTCCGCCGAAGAACACCCGGGCATAGAGATAGAGCATATAGGCCGCACCCAGGATGATCCCGGTGGTGCAGACCAGCGTCACCAAGCTGGAAACCTGGTAAATCCCAGCCAGGCTGAGGAATTCTCCGACAAAGCCGCTGGTGCCAGGCAGGCCGACCGAGGCCATGGTGAACAGCATGAAGAACAGCGCATATTGCGGCATGTTGATCGAAAGGCCCCCGTAACGGCTAATCTCCCGGGTGTGCAACCGGTCGTAGATAACCCCGACACCGAGGAACAACGCGCCAGCAACCAGCCCGTGGCTGAGCATGACAATCATCGTCCCCTCAAGCCCCTGCACGTTGAAGGCAAACAGTCCGACAGTGACAATCCCCATGTGGGCGACGGAGGAATAAGCGATCAGCTTTTTCATGTCGTCCTGCACCAGCGCGACTAGCGAGGTGTAGACCACTGCGATCATCGACAGCGCGAAGATCAGCCAGGCAAACTCTGCGGATGCTTCGGGGAACATCGGCAGCGAGAAGCGGATGAAGCCATATCCGCCCATCTTCAAGAGCACGCCGGCGAGGATAACCGAGCCTGCGGTCGGCGCCTGAACGTGGGCGTCGGGTAGCCAGGTGTGAACCGGCCACATTGGCATCTTGACCGCAAAGCTGGCGAAGAATGCCAGCCACAGCCATTTCTGTGCTCCGGGCGCAAAGTCGTAGCCCATCAACGTCGGAATATCGGTAGTGCCAGCTTCGTTCACCATCCACAGCATCGCAATCAGCATCAGCACCGAGCCGAGCAGCGTGTAGAGGAAGAATTTGTAGCTCGCATAGATGCGGTTCGCGCCGCCCCAGATACCGATGATCAGATACATCGGGATCAGGCCGGCTTCGAAGAAGATGTAGAACAGGAACAGATCCTGCGCCGCGAAGGTGCCGATCATCAGCAGCTCGGTGACGAGGAAGGCGCACATATATTCCTGGACGCGTTTCTCGATCGCGACCCAGCTGGCGCCGATGCAGATCGGCATCAGGAACACGCTGAGCATGATCAGCATCAGCGCGAAACCGTCGATGCCGAGCGCCCAGCCGAACTTGCCGAACAGGGGCACATTCTCGACGAATTGCCATTGCGGGCCGCCGATATCGAACTGAGTCCACAGGCCGATGCCGAGGAGCAGATCGACCAGGGTCGCGATCAGCGCGATCCAGCGCGCGGTGTTTGCGCTGACGAACAGGCAGGCGACCGCGGCGATCGCCGGGATCGCGAGCATCACCGACAGGATGGGAAAACCGCTCATCGTGTGATCGCCCAGGTAATCGCGGCGGTCAGGCCGATCAGCATGACGAAGGCATAGGTGTAGACATATCCAGTCTGGACCCGGCCCGCGACCCGCGCCCCCTGCGCGACCACCCAGGCCGAGCCGTTGGGCCCGAAGCGGTCGATCGTCTTCTCGTCACCACGGTGCCAGAACAGGCGGCCGAGCGCGAAGGCGGGGCGCACGAACAGGATGTCGTACAGCTCGTCGAAATACCATTTGTTGAGCAGGAAATCGTAGAGCACGCGGAACTGCTCGGCGAGCTTGGCCGGGAAGTCCGGGTTGCGGATATAGGCCATCCACGCGCCCCAAAGCCCGAGCAGCATCGCGACCGTCGCCGACAGCTTCACCCCCAGGGG
>JANOFJ010000068.1:0-11170 GCA_031413595.1 Novosphingobium sp. | reverse complement strand
GGCGATCGTTGCCGCGCTGGATGAGCACATCATCGGTCAGGCCGACGCCAAGCGCGCGGTGGCCGTGGCGCTGCGGAATCGTTGGAGAAGGCAAAGACTTTCGCCCGAACTGCGCGACGAGGTGACGCCCAAGAATATCCTGATGATCGGGCCGACGGGCTGCGGCAAGACCGAGATCAGCCGGCGGCTGGCCAAGCTGGCCGAGGCGCCGTTCGTCAAGGTTGAGGCGACCAAGTTCACCGAGGTCGGCTATGTCGGCCGCGATGTCGAGCAGATCGCCCGCGATCTGGTCGAAGAAGCGATTCGGCTGGAGAAAGATCGCCGCCGCGAAGCGGTGCGCGAGGCCGCGTCCGTGGCGGCAATGGACCGGCTGCTGAAAGCCCTGGTTGGCGAAAATGCCTCCGAAGCCACCCGCGAGAGCTTCCGCCAGCGGATCACCGAAAACGCGATGAATGAGACCGAGGTGGAAATCGAGATCGAAGACACGCCGGGCATGGGGATGGAAATCCCCGGCATGCCGGGCGGGGTCGGCATGATCAACCTGTCTGAAATGATGAGCAAGGCGATGGGCCGCCAGAGCCTGAAACGCCGCAAGCTCAAAGTGCCCGACGCCTGGGACAAGCTGGTCGACGAGGAAGCCGAAAAGCGCATGGACCAGGACGACGTCGCCCGGGTCGCGCTCGCCAATGCCGAGACCAACGGGATCGTCTTCATCGACGAGATCGACAAGATCGCGGTGTCCGATGTGCGCGGCGGCTCGGTCAGCCGCGAAGGCGTGCAGCGTGATCTGCTGCCGCTGATCGAAGGCACCACCGTGGCGACCAAATACGGACCGATGAAGACCGACCATGTGCTGTTCATCGCGTCGGGCGCATTCCACATCGCCAAGCCCAGCGACATGCTGCCCGAATTGCAGGGCCGCTTGCCGATCCGGGTTGAGCTGAAGGCGCTGACCGAAGACGACTTCGTCCGCATCCTGTCCGAAACCCGCGCCAATCTGGTCGAACAATATCGCGCGCTGATCGCGACCGAAAAGGTGACGCTGGACTTCACCCCCGAGGCGATCCGCGAAATCGCCAGGATTGCCTGTCAGGTCAACGAAAGCATCGAGAATATCGGTGCGCGGCGGCTCCAGACGGTGATAGAAAAGCTGCTTGAGGAAGTCAGCTTCGAGGCTGAGGACCGCGCGGGCAGCACTGTGCTGGTCGACGAGGCCTATGTCCAGGGCCGGCTGGCAGGCCTCGCCAAGGACGCCGATCTGTCGAAATACATCCTGTGACATGCCGGTGATATGATCGTTCCGGCCAGCCATGCTGATTTCGCCGGGTTGATAAGCGGCCAGCCAGCCGCGCCGTGGCGGCTGGTGGACGACAGCGCGATCTCGCCGCCCGAGGTCCTGCAGATGCTGTCCGACCTGGCCGATTCGATCCGGCCCGCGTTCGATCCGGCGGCATGGCTGATTGTCGAGGGCGGTGAGGTGGTCGGCCTGCTCTCGCTGGTCCGGCCTGTTGCCGAGGGCGAAATCTGTATCGGTTATGGCGTGGCGCCCACCCGCCGGGGCCGGGGTGCGACAACCGCTGCGCTCGGCGACCTGCTCGAATGGGCGCGGCGCGATCACCGGGTTGAGCGGGTGATCGCCGAAACCAACCACGACAATACCGCCTCGCAGCGCGTGCTGGAGCGCAATGGCTTCACGCGCATCGGCGAACGAGTTGATGAAGAGGACGGTGCCCTGATCGTCTGGCAAACCCAGGTGGCCTGATGCCAAGCAATGGAGTTATCGATGAGCACCACCCCGCCCGACGACAAGCCGATTTACCGTCTGCTCACTGGCAAGGATGACCACGCATTTTGTGTGCGGGTGTCCGAAGCGCTGGAGCAGGGCTGGCGGCTCCACGGCTCACCCGCGCTGACTTTCAACGGTGAGTACTGCGTCGCCGCGCAGGCCGTGGTGTGGGGCGGGGCTGACGTTTGCAACTAGGCGTCCCGGCGCGGTAACCTCGTTGAACTTCGCCACATAGTCCGGGTGCTCGGTACCCATCAGCTTGTCCCACCAGGTGAAGTATAAGCCAAAATTGTGGTTGAAGCTGCCCGCGTGATGCAGGTCATGATGGGTCGTAGTCGTGATCCATTTGAGCACCGGGTGTGCTGCCCAGCCCCGGGGGTGAAGCTCGAGGCCGGCATGGCCAATCGCGTTGCGCAGGATCATGATAGCCAGAAAGGTAAAGACGACAGGCACTGGCGTGGGAACGAACGCAAAGTAGAGCGGCATGAACAGCATCATCATGGCAGCTTCGGGCACAGCAAAGCTGTAGGCAGTCCATGGGGTCGGTGTGACAGTGCGGTGGTGGAAGCGGTGGAAGCTTTTGAACAGGCGCGGCATGTGCATCGCGCGGTGGGTCCAGTAGAAATAGGTATCATGCGCGAGCAGCATTGCGGCGAGATAGCCGGCGTATGACAGCGGCGTCATCGCACCACGGTATTCGCGAAGATAACCGTTCCGGAATGCCCAGACCATCGGCACCGCCAGGACCGTATAGACGACCACAGTGCGGATCGAGGCGCTGAACTCGCGGATGAAATCGGCACGGGAAGCCTCGCGCGCCTGAATCTTGCGGCTCGCCCAGCTGGTCCGGCGCAGCAACCAGACCAAGCCTGCGATCAGTGTGGCAGCGATCAGGTAGCGGGCAAAATCAAACATGAAGCTACCCAGGAATATGTCCTGAGCGATTTCGAGCATGGAAGTTGGCTGGGCCATAAAGTGCCTTTCGTGGTTCGACACACTCCTACTGGCCGCCATCCGCAATTCTTGCTCCGCTGGTTTCAAATCCAGCTAGCCGATTTCGGAATCAATCAGTCCGCGCTTGCCCGGTATTCGCTGGGGGTCATCCCCTCGGCATCGCGGAACGCCCGGTTGAACGGGCCGAGGGAGCCGAATCCGGCATCCAGTGCTATGGTCAGGATCGGCACTTCGCGCTGGGTTGGATCGGACAGCGCCTGCTTGACCTCGGCCAGACGGTAGCCATTGAGGAACTGGGCGAAATTGCGATGGCCAAGCGCGCCATTGATCAAACGGCGCAGGCGATATTCCTGCACGCCCAGCTGCTGCGCTAACCCGGCTATGGTGAGCCGCTCGTCGCGGTGGGGCTTTTCCGCATCCATCAACGCCAGCAGGCGCGCTGCGAGCGGCTCATCCTCGATGTTCCGCTGTGCAACTGCTCCGGATATTGCTGGGGGCGCACCATACAAATCGGCTTTGCGCGAAGCAAACATCGCGGCGCTAAGGGCAAGCGTGATAAATGAAGTGCTGGCGCCGATCATGCCGATGACACTGATTGACGCATCCGCTTGATATACCGCAATTTCGGCGAAACCAATCACCACCACGTAGAGCCCGACGGCCCCGACAACGCCCAGGCGCAGGCGGCGGCGGGCTTCGATCAGATCGCCGTCACGCCCGCGCCATGCCTCCCACAGGCCAGCGATTCCAAAGCCCAGCATCGAAATCCGGAACAGCACGCCGGAAACGTAGAAAGCCGGGGTCTTGGTTTCAAAAGTGAAATGAATGATCACAGCGTTGACCATCGACGCCGCAATCAGGATGAGATCAGCTGGCGCCAACCGAGTCCGGTCATTGAACCAGGTTTTTGCAAATAACCAGAACAGGCCCGGCGTAGATCTGGCGAGGAGCGGGATGATCAGGCCCGGCAGGTCTTGCCGCTCGGTCCAGCCCGACGTAACAAACACATAGCTTGCGATGCCCAGGTTCATGGCAATCGCGGTGCGGGCTGCCAGCATGGCGCGGTGATCGCGCCACAGCAGCCAGCTCCACAGCGCGAGCAATGCCAGCGTACCGCCGCGCGCCATGAGTTCGAAATCATGCCAGCTCATTCGGCCGCCACGCTGGCTTCGCCCTCGCTCTCCACCGCCTGCCGCGCCCACATTTCGGCATAAAGCCCGTCCAGCCGGAGAAGATCGGCATGGGTGCCTGCTTCTGCCAGCCTCCCCTCATTGAGCACGAAAATCCGGTCGGCATCAGCGATGGTCGAAAGCCGGTGGGCGATGCTGAGCGAGGTTCGTCCCGATGAAATGCGGTGCAGTGTGGCGAGGATTTCCTGCTCGGTCCGCGTGTCGAGCGCGCTGGTGGCTTCGTCGAGCAACAGGATCGGCGGGTTCTTGACCAGCGTGCGGGCAATCGCGACGCGCTGCTTCTCTCCGCCCGAAAGCTTGAGCCCGCGCTCGCCCACCGGCGTTTCGAAGCCTTGCGGCAGCCGCTCGATCAGCGGCATGATTGCTGCACCGCGCGCTGCTTCCTCTACCTCGGCCTGGCCCGCGCCGTCGCGGCCATAGGCAATGTTGTAGCCAATGGTGTCGTTGAACAGCACGCTGTCCTGCGGGACAATCCCGATCACGGCGCGCAGGCTCGTCTGCGTCACCTCGCGGATGTCCTGCCCGTCGATCAGGATCCGGCCTTCCCACGGATCGTAAAAGCGGAACAGCAGCCGGGCGATGGTGCTTTTGCCTGCACCTGACGGCCCGACCACCGCCACCTGACTGCCGGCTGGAACTTCAAAACTCAAACCGTGGAGGATAGTGCGGTCGCGCTCATAGCCGAACACCACATTGTCGAAAGTCAGCGTCGGGCGGCGGATCACCAGCGCAGGCGCGCCCGGGGCATCCTTAACCTCGACCTGGGTATCGATCAGCGCAAACATCGCGGCCATATCGATCAGCCCCTGACGGATCGTGCGATAGACCATTCCCAGCATGTCGAGCGGGCGGAACAGCTGAGTCAGGTAGGTGTTGACGAACACCAGATCGCCGATCGTGTACTCGCCCTTCGACCAGCCCCACACTGTATAGGCCATCGCGCCGGCCATCAGCAGGTTGGTGATCGCGGATTGCGTTATATTGAGCAGCCCGAGGCTGTTTTCGCTTTTGACCGCAGCATCGGCATAGGCGCGGGTCGCCCGGGCATAGCGTTCCTGTTCACGCGCTTCGGCACTGAAATATTTGACCGTTTCGTAATTGAGCAGCGAATCGACCGCCCGGCCGAGCGCTTGCCCATCCAGCTGGTTCATCTCTTCGCGCAGCGCACTGCGCCATTCGGTGATGGTGCGGGTGGTCCAGGCATAAGCGACCACCGCCACCGCAGTCGCTAGCACCAGCCCAAGGCCGAAGTGGAAATAGAAGATCACCGCCACCGCCGTCAGCTCGAGCGCGGTCGGCGCGATGTTGAATAGCATGAAATAGAGCATCACATCGATGCTCTTGGTGCCGCGCTCGATTACCTTGGTAACCTCGCCGGTGCGGCGCGCCAGGTGAAATCGCATCGACAGGCGGTGGAGCCGGGCGAAGACATCCTCGGCCAAGGCGCGGGTTGCATCCTGACCAACGCGCTCGAACACGATGTTGCGGAAATTATCGAACAACACCCCGGCAAAGCGCCCCAGTGCGTAGGCCAGCACGAAGGCGACCGCGATCTGAAAACCCGCATTGCCGGTAATAGACCCAGTAATCGACCCAGGAATCGACATGGCATCGATGGCGCGTTTGTAGGCAAAGGGCAGCGCCAGTGTGGTCGCCTTGGCGGCCAGGACCAGCACGATTGCGGCGATGATCCGCCAGCGTAGCGCGGGGCGGTCCGTGGGCCAAAGATAAGGCAGGAACCGCCGCAGCGTCATCCAGCCATCATGGCGGGCATCGGGCGATGGCGACTGAATGGGGGGACTCATGCGCTGTTATGTAGACGTCTCAAGCCAAAACGGAAGGCCAAGCCGTTTCAAAACCCGCCCAGCCTTTTCAAAACCCAACTTGGATCAAAACGCCTCGCGCGGCAGGTCGAACAGCACCTTGCGGGTCGCAAAGTCGATCGCGACCCGGTCAAACGTGCGCAGATCGCGCATCCCCAGCAGCAGCGCCGGCCGTTTGTCGAGATCGAGTGCGCCAAAGGCCGGGGCATCAGCATAGGCGATCAGCAAATTGTTGATGGTCATGTTGCCGACCACCAGCTTGCGGCCAATGCCCATCTGGGCTTCGATCTGCTGTCCGGTCACACTCGTCAGTATCGAGGTTCCCTGTCCGCGCCGCCGCGCCATCGCGCGTTGCAGGGCAGGGTTGCCGATCGAGGTTTCCGCACCGGTATCGATCACAACATCGGTTGCCACTCCGTCAATTATGGCATCGGCCATGATCAGCTGGCCCGAGCGGCGCCTAGCCGTCACAATGATATCAAAGCCGCGATTTCCGCCAAGGTTCTTGGCATCGTCAATCGTGATCAGGCGGCGCTTGAAATCGAGCATCACCCTTTGGCCCTGGAGCGTATCGAGCCCGACGATCCCGTCCGCGCCGATATGAGCCTGATCGAGCAATGGTGCCAGCAGGCTGTAATAGCTGCGCCGGCCAAGTCCGATCTCGTCAATATCGACCGTATCGACTATCTCGGTCCCGGCGATACCGACCAACCGGGCCTTGCGGGTCGAGATCAGCGAGAGCTGTGCGGCAAGAGCCTTGCTCAACACCGTATTCTGAGCGCCGGTGTCGATCAGGAAGTTGTAAGGCCCGCTTGCGCCGATCCGCACCGGCACTGTCATCCGGTCGTGCCGGTCAGTGCCGATCGCGACTATGTCCACGGTGGAGGCCTGTTGTCCGCCGTCCTGTCCCGTCAGGATCGGAACTGCGGCCAGCAGCGGTACCAGCTTGGCCAGAAGCGGATTGAACGGCATCGAGCAGGTCCTCTCTGCGGCGATCATACTCCATTGCAGCACAGCGCGCCATGTTGCTTATCGATGGGGGTTGGCATTTGGCCGCGCGAGGAGCGCCGTGCGCAGATCGCCCGCCATGGCGCTGATCTCGGCAAAAAGCGGGTGGCCGATCAGGGGTAGCACCGCCAGCCAGCACAGCATGCCTGCCAGCGCCCCGCCGATCGCCTGGACGAAGCCGGCCTCGGCCGGGCCGTGCCACAGCGCATAGCTGGTCAATATCGGGGCAATCGCGGCCACGGTCGCAATCAGGCTCTTGCCCCAGACCCGCAGCAGATCGCGCCATGCGAAATCGAGCAGATCGCGCATGAAGGCGGCATAAAGCGCGATCCACAGCATGCCGTGGACAAAGCGCGAGATCGCAACCCACATCAGCCCGAACGGCGCGGCCAACGCCAACAGCGCTAGCGATATCGCCGTATCGGCAATGTTGCGGCGGATCAGGCCCCGCATCCGCCCCAGCAGAATCGGCAGATCGCCATTGAGCGGCAGCGCGACATAACACAGCTGCGCCAGTGCGACCCAGGCGAGCAAGGGTGCGGCCGCCAGCCAGCGTGTCCCATAGAGCATACCGACCAGCGGCTGAGCCAGAACCGCAATTCCGGCCATCGCCGGCCAGGTGATCCCGGTATAGGCAGCAACCACCCGCAAATAGGGGGCCCCAAGCGGCTCGCCCCGATCACGCACCAGCCGGAAGGCGGGATAAAACACGCCGGTTACCGCGCCCGCGACCAGCAGCCGCAATTGCAGCGCCAGCCCCGATGCCCGCGCGAACAGCCCGACCGCGACATTGCCCAGCAATCGCCCGATCACCAGTTCCGGCGCGCGCGAAATGACCGAGCCGCAGACCGCCAGCACGCTGTTGGTTCCGCCAATTTCCAGCACCGGCTGCGCGTTTGTCAGGCGCAGCGGCCAAGGCAGCATACCGCCGGCCCGCCACTGGCTGACCACCAGCCGCGCCGCCTGCTGGGCAAAGGCCCCCCAGGCAAGCGCCAGCGCACCGTGTCCGCGCATCGCCAGAACCAGAGCAACAGTCGCATTGGCGATCGACGAGCCAACCTCGATCATGGTGTTCGAACGGTAGTCCATCTGGCGCTGGCACATCGCCTGCGGGACGATCGCGAGCGGGACCAGCAGATAGGACGAGGCGACGACCAGCGTGATCGGCAACAACCGAGGATCGCCGTAGAACCAAGAAATCGGCCATGCTGCGATCAGACACAGCAGCGCTACGCTCCAGGCAAAGGCCACTGACAGCGTGAATGCCGTATTGATCTTCTCGGGCGTCAGGTCCCGCTCGCCATTGATGTAGCGAGTGACGCCAAAGTCCTGCAGGAAGGCAACCAGCGTTACAGCGGCAAAGGCGATCGAAAACAGACCCAGATCGGCCGGGCTGATGAACCAGCGGGCCAACACAACGCTGGTCGCGAACTGAATCGCGAAGGACGTATATTGCGAAGTGATCGCCCAGGCCGCCGCAGTGCGCACCGACATCATGGTCATGCTGCGATCCCCGCCAGCTTGGCCGCGATCCGCGCCGCATGGGCCGGGCGGCCCCAGCGCAGCAACCGCGCCGCAGTCCGCCACAACCGGGGCTCGCTGCGCGCTTCTGCGGTGTGCTGCAGCAGGATATCCCAGCCTTCGCCGACCAGTGCCTCGGGCGAATAGAGCGTGCGATCGACCACCCGGCGGCGGACATAGCTCGCAGCACCCGGGCCGAACACCGTGTCAAGTTCGGCGAGGGCGGGCAGGGCGGCCTTGCCTTGGGTCGGATCGGGCTTGCCAGCTTCGCGCATTTGGTAGGCGAGCCACGCAATCGCTGCACCCTGGGCTTGCTCGACCATATAGCGCGAGCTGACTTGCCCCGGCGTGATACGATAGGACAGCAGCGGTTCGGGCAAATTTGCTAGCTTGGTGAATCCCGCCAGCCGCAACCACAGATCATAATCCTCGGCATGGCGGTAGGCCGGGCGATAGCCTCCGGCCGCCAGCACCGACGCGCGCCGCATCATCACCGCGCTGTGGCAAACCAGCGGACCTGCTTCAAGATTGGCACAAAGCTCCTCATGATCGTGCGGGCGCTGGATCGGCGGGTTGCGCGCTGGCGCACCGGCAGCATCGATGAAGGGCGTATCGCAGCCAACCAGCCCGTGATCGGGATGTTCGGCAAGGAATGCGAGCTGCCGGGCAAAACGGGTCGGCGCGCAGATATCATCGGCATCGAAGCGGGCCAGCAAGGGCGCGCGGGCAAGGCCGATCAGCTCGTTGAGACTGGCGATCAGCCCGCGGCTTTCGCGGGAGATCAGCTGAATGCGCGGGTCGCGCCGCGCATAGCTCTCGGCGATACTGCGGCTGGCATCGTGCGAACCATCGTCGAGAACCAGAAATTCGAAGTCGGTGAAGCTCTGCCCCAGCACGCTTTCGATCGCCTCGGCCAGGAAGGCCTCGCCGTTATAGACGCTCATGGCAACCGAGACGGCCGGGGGCGAGGTCGCGTTCATGACTGAGCTCCGGTCAGCAGGCCGCGCTGCAAACCGCGGCTATGCGCGCGGCGGCGCCAGCGCAGCATCGGCCGGGCCAGCGCCGGGAACATCTGCCACAGCAATAATGCGATGGTCCAGACCGGGCCGGTAAAGCGGCCCCTCGCGGTCCGCAGCCCGGCCAAGCCGCGCGCGGTGTGTCCATCGATAACCAGATCGATCGCATGTTCAAAATCGAGCGCGGCGCGGCATTCCCGGATCATCCGGTCCACCACGGCATGTTCGGGCCTGCCGAGCGGTAGCGACGCGCGGGCTTTCTCATAAACCTTGATGTTGCCCATCAGCATCCGGCCGGCGTTGCCCGATGCCGACCCTGCACGGACCCGGTAATCGGCCAAAACCGCATCGACATAGAAGGCATCGCCGCCCAGTTGCATCAGCCTGACCCACAGATCGAGATCCTCGGACTGGGCCATGGTAGTGTCAAATCTGCCCGCCGTATTGAAGTCATCGCGGCGGAAGATCGAGCCGATATAAACACCAAAGCTGCGATCCAGCACATCAGCCAGCGATCCGCGCTGGCCATCGCCCGAGCCTTGCTTGTCATCAAAGCACGGCCGTTCGCTGGCGACTGCCCCGAAAATCCGGGCGTTGCAGGTCGCCAGCCGGATAGCGGGATCGCCTTCCAGCAGCGGCACCATCGTCGCCAGATAGTCCGGGCGGAACAGGTCATCGCCATCGAGCAGCGCAACCAGCGGCGCGCTGCTCTCGGCGATCGCCCGATTGCGTGCAGCCGATACGCCGTGGTTGGCCGTGGCGATGAAGCGGAACCGCGGATCGGCCAGGAAGGGGGCGACTGCTGCGGCGACATCGTCGGGTGCGCCATCGTCGATCACGACGCATTCCCACTTGGTCAGGTTCTGCGCCTGAAGCGAGCTCAGCGCCTCGGCCAGCAGATGCGCAACGCCATAGGCCGGCACAATCACCACCACGCGCGGTGTCCCGGGCACAGGCGCGCGCACGGCAGATCGCCGATCGATGGGTGCTTCAGACATCCTTGCTGCATAGCGCAGGGCTGTAAATTTAGGCTTACGGGGCGCGATTCTCGGCAGAAATTAACCGAACACGCTGGGTTTCGTTCAACAAAGCCCCGAAAGGCCGCATGAAACTCGCGTGTTTCTGCGGGTTCCACGGTGTTTGTAATATAATTGCAAAAAGGCGTTGACCGACTCAGTCGCCCTCCATATATGCCCGGTCACCGGACGGGGTGCTGACGAAAAGCAGCATCCTCCCCCGGTCGCCAATAGGAACGGACAGCAGTCCCCCGGTAACATATCGGGGAGCCATTGTTGTCCGCCACTTCTGTTGTGTGGCTCTTTGACATTGTTAGTTTAGATGAAGGGACATGTGGGCGACGGCGCCTGCTCCCGGGGCTTCAGGGCTCGGGGTGGCAGTTTAAAATAGTCGTTACCTTTACATGTCCTAACGTAACCATACGTTTAGACAAGTGCAGGGTAATTGACCCCTGAATTAATTTTACGTCAGATAGCGGACTTAGGTCCGTGCTGTTGTGAGATTGGACACAAACTTGAGAGTTTGATCCTGGCTCAGAATGAACGCTGGCGGCATGCCTAACACATGCAAGTCGAACGAGACCCCGACTTCGGTTGGACGTCTAGTGGCGCACGGGTGCGTAACGCGTGGGAATCTGCCCTTCGGTTCGGAATAACAGTTAGAAATGACTGCTAATACCGGATAATGACGTAAGTCCAAAGATTTATCGCCGAAGGATGAGCCCGCGTAGGATTAGCTAGTTGGTAAGGTAAAAGCTTACCAAGGCGACGATCCTTAGCTGGTCTGAGAGGATGATCAGCCACACTGGGACTGAGACACGGCCCAGACTCCTACGGGAGGCAGCAGTGGGGAATA
>JANOFJ010000067.1:0-42843 GCA_031413595.1 Novosphingobium sp. | reverse complement strand
CGTTCATGGTACCCTGTGGGTGGTCGGGCCGGCGGAGCGGGCTGGTGTTGCAAGGTCAGTCCGGATGGCCTGACCGCACCCGAACAAACTATGCGGGCTCCCATAACTCGATCGCGTTGCCTTCCGGGTCGTGGATCCGGGCGAATCTGCCGACAGCAGGGTCGTCCCATTCGGCGCGGCGCTCCGCCGCAATTCCTGCCCCGGCAAGCCGCGCCACCAGCTCATCAAGGCCGCTGACCCGGAAATTGATCATGAAGGCCTTGTCGGCAGCAAAATAGTCACTGTCCTGCGCGAAGGGGGCGAACACCGTTTCACCGCCCGCCGCCTGCCAGGTCCATTCGCCGCCGGCATCGCCCGTTCCCGAACAGCCAGCGCCCACCCCCAGCATTTCGCGGTACCACGTGGTAAGCGCATCGGGATCGCGGGCCCGGAAGAACAGCCCGCCCAGCCCCAGCACTTTGCCCGCGCCAATCTCGTGCGCCTGCGTCATGTCCGCTTCCCTTTCGCTCGTCTCGCGATATTGCTAGGCGCGAGGCGGCACTGCATCAAGTGGGATCGGGGCTTCAAGGGGGATCGGGATGACTGCACGCCGCATCGGCTTCTGGGTAGGTATCGCCGGTTTCCTCGTGACGCTGCTGGTCGCCCCGCCCGCCGGGATGCCGCAAACGGCCTGGTCCACTGCGGGGCTGGTCTGGTGGATGGCGGCGTGGTGGATGAGCGAGGCGATGCCGCTTTCGGCCACCGCCTTCCTGCCGTTCATCGTGCTGCCGCTGCTCGGGGTCGCCGATTCTGGCAAGACCGCTGCCGCCTATTATTCGCCGATCATGTTCCTTTTCCTGGGCGGGGCATTTCTGGCCCTAGCGATTGAGCGGACCGGGCTTCATCGCAGGCTCGCTCACGCTATTTTGGGGTTAGCGGGCACAAAAAGCTGGCAATTGCTGCTGGCGGTGATGAGCGCCACCGCGCTGATTTCGATGTTCATCTCGAACACCTCGACCGCGCTGATCATGATGCCGATGGCGCTGGCGATGCTGGCTTCGGGCGGGGTCAAAGAGGGCGAAACGCTTGGGATTGGCGGCGCGCTGCCGATGGGAATTGCCTTTGCCGCCTCGATCGGCGGGCTTGGCACCATGGTTGGCTCACCCACCAATGCGATTGCTGCGGGCCTGCTCGACAAGAGCCTTGGAGTGAAAATCAGCTTTGCCGAGTGGAGCCTCTACGGCATCCCCATCGTCATCCTCGCCGTTCCACTGGCGGCGCTGATCATCGCCCGCGTCCAGCATCTGGGTGAAGACCGCTTCGATCCCGTCGCCGCCCGCGCCTCGATCGCACAGAGTCCAGCCTGGTCGGTCCCTGAAAAGCGTCTGGTCCCGGTGTTCGTGCTGACCGTGCTGGCTTGGGTGACGCTGCCGATCACCGCCGGCTATTTCCCCAAGGACAGTCTGGTTGACGGGACCATTGCAGCTATCGCTGGGCTTTCATTGTTCGTGATCCCCGACGGAACCGGCCGCAAGATGCTCAACTGGAACGAAGCAAATCGCGCGCCCTGGGATGTGGTGCTGATGTTCGGCGGGGGCCTCGCCCTGGCGATGGGCATGACTGCCTCGGGCCTGGCCGACTGGCTCGGGCTGATGCTGCTGCCGCTCAAGTCCGTGCCTCTACCGATTGTCGCGCTGGTGCTGGTCGGGTTCGTGGTGCTGGTGACCGAGTTTGCCAGCAATGTTGCCGCTGCCAGCGGGATCATGCCGGTAGTCGGCGCGCTGGTGTTTGCGCTCGGGGCAGATCCGATCCTGCTTGCGCTGCCCGCCGCGCTCGCTGCCAGTTGGGGCTTCATGCTGCCATCGGGGACCGGGCCCAATGCGATCGCCTGGGCCACCGGTCATATAGCAATGCCGCGCGTGCTTCGCGCCGGGCTGCTGCTCGATATTGCCGGGGTGTTCCTGCTGGTCGGCGTGGTGTGGGGGATTACTGCGCTGAGATAGCTGGCGTCGCCGCTGCCTTCCGGTTACAGACGAAACCAGTTTCACGTCTCCCGCACAGGATGATCCATGTCTGATACCCCGACATCTGCTCCGACCCAGCCCCGCAAGCCCAAGGCCGAAGTCCTGACCATCGGCAACCACCGGCTCAAGCCCGCCACATTGATGATGGGTCACGGCTATGATCCGGTGCTGTCGGAAGGCAGCCTCAAGCCGCCAATCTTCCTCACCTCGACCTTCGCCTTCGCCAATGCGGCCGAGGGCAAGCGGTTCTTTGAGGGGATCACCGGCAAGCGTCCCGGCGGGGCGGAGGGCCTGGTCTATTCGCGCTTCAACGGGCCGAACCAGCAGATCCTCGAAGGCCGCCTCGCGATCTGGGACGGGGCGGAGGAAGCATTGGTATTCTCCAGCGGCATGTCGGCGATTGCCACGCTGCTGCTCGCCAATTGCAGCAAGGGCGATGTGATCGTCCATTCCGGCCCGCTCTACGCGGCGACCGAAGGATTCATCGCCAAGACGCTGTCGCGCTTCGGCATTGGCTATGTCGATTTTCCCGCAGGAGCGATGCCGCAGGAAATTGAGGCAGCGCTGACAAAGGGCAAGGCGCTGGCCGAATCGCAGGGCGGCAAGGTGGCGCTGCTCTATCTCGAGAGCCCGGCCAATCCGACCAATGCGCTGGTCGATGTCGAGGCGGTCGCCGCCGCGCGCGATGCGCTGACGCCCGGCGTGCCGATCGCGATCGACAATACTTTCCTCGGACCGCTGTGGCAGCAACCGATCAGGCAGGGCGCGGATATCGTGGTCTATAGCCTTACCAAATATGTCGGTGGTCATTCCGATCTGGTCGCGGGCGGGCTCTCGGGCGCGAAAAAGTGGATGGATCCGATCCGGATGCTGCGCAACACAATGGGGACGATTGCCGATCCCAATACCGCGTGGATGCTGCTGCGTAGCCTTGAAACGGTGGAATTGCGGATGAGCCGCGCCGGCGAAAATGCCGCCAAGGTCTGCGCTTATCTGAAGGCGCACCCCAAGGTCGAAGGACTGGGCTATCTGGGCGATATTGACGATCCGCGCCAGCAGGACATCTTCGATCGTCACTGCACCGGGGCCGGCAGTACATTTTCGCTCTATATCAAGGGCGGCGAGGCCGAGGCGTTTCGCTTCCTCGATACGCTCAAGATCGCCAAGCTCGCAGTCAGCCTCGGCGGCACCGAGACGCTGGCCAGCCTGCCCGCCGCGATGACCCATCTTTCGGTGCCGGACGAACGCAAGAAGGCCCTGGGCATCACCGACAACCTCGTGCGGATCAGCATCGGGATCGAGGATGCGGACGATCTGATTGCAGACTTCGAACAGGCGCTCAGCGCGGTGTGAGGCCCTTGCGGATGGGCAGCCTTTCTGCTGATAGGCCCTGATGTCCGAAACACCTCACGACAAGCTCCAGCCCGATCATCCATCGCTGCGCCCCGGCCTTGCCCCGGTTCCATCGGGACCTTGGGCGGGCTGGTATCACTGGGAACCGGTCGATAGTTTCGAAGAGCTGGCTGGGCCGTTTTATTGCCGGCCTGACGGAGACGGCGTCCTGTGCGGCTTTATGCCCGAGGCCAAGAACTGCAATGGCGGCGGCAGCATCCACGGCGGGGCACTGATGACCTTTGCAGATTTCGCGCTGTTCATGATCGCCGGCGGAATGGAAACCGCAGTCCACGGCGTAACGGTGACGATGAACAGCGAATTCGTCGGCGCGGCCGAGCCCGGGCGGATGCTTACTGCGCGCGGCGAAGTGATCCGCGCCGGCGGCAGTCTGGTATTCGCACGCGGCATCATCAGCGACGAAGAGCGCGCGGTGCTGAGCTTTTCGGGCACGATCAAACGGCTCAGGCGCGCAGTCTAAAGCTCCAGACCCAGATAGATGCTGTCGCACCATTCCTCGCCGACCAGCCAGGTCCGTGTCGCTCGCCCGGTTTCGACAAAGCCCGCCCCAGCCAGCAGCGCCAGCGAGGCTGCATTGCGCGGATCGGCGTCGGCAGCCAGGCCGGGTAGGCCGCGCCTGCGGATATAGGCGATGAAGGCATCCAGCGCCTCGCGGGCATAGCCTTGGCCGTGATGGTCGGGGTGGAGCAGAAAGCCCACTTCGGGCAGCCGAAAGCAACCCAGCTTGCCGATTGCTGCGCCGTTCAATTCGATCACGAAATCATCGCTCAGCGCCGGGTCCGCCTCGACCATCGCAGTCAGCCACAGCCGGGTCTGCTCGATGTCACCATGCGGCGGGGTGGACCAGTATCGCATCGCGCGCGGATCGCTCATCGCGGCATGGATCGCATCCAGATCATCGAGAGTGGCGCGGCGCAACACCAGCCGGGCAGTCTCGATCCGCTCCAGCCGGGCGGCCGGATCAAGGCTCAGCCCTTCCATTCCCGCCGCTCTTCGGCCGCGCGCAGCACTTCATAGGCCAGTTGCAGCGCCTGGAAAGCCTTGGCCGCATCATCATCGCCGGGGCGCAGGTCAGGGTGGACGATCTTGGCTTTGGCCCGGTAGCTTTTCTTGATGGCATCAAAATCAGCATCGGGTGTGAGTTCGAGCAGATCGAGCGCCCGAAGCTCGTCGCGGTTACGGGTGCCATCGCCCGAACCCGCCCAGCCATAATGCGCGGCCTCTTTGTAGCCCGAGTTGTCGCGGGTTTCATTGGCAGCGCGCTCAGCCGCCTCTTCCTTGCTCAGCCCTTCGAAATAGTCCCAGCCCTGATTGTATTCAGCCGCATGGCGCTGGCAGAAATACCAGCGATCTGGGTTGTTGGGGGTCTTTGGTGCCGGGCAATCGCCGCGCTCGGTGCAGCCGTGCCGGTCGCACAGCCGCACGGTAACGGTTTCCCGGCCGCCGGCGTAACCGCCCCAGCGGGGAAAACCCCAATTATCGGATCTGCGGACGCGGCTCATCCGGCCCCGATATGCTGGAACGGTGCTGCTGCGCAAGCCCAGGGCGAGCCATCTGAAAAAAATACGGAATATTAAGTTTCATTTGGCAATGCTGCATTGCAATAGAGGCGAAGCATCCCCATAATGCTTTGCAGACGTAACAGGACGGTAATTCCGATGAGCAAGCAACTCGCCCTTTCTTCCACCCTCTCGGTGCTGGCAATGACGGCATTTGCGCTGTTTGGCAGCGCAAATGCCGGTGATGCCACCGCCGGACCCGTTTCGCCGATTTCGGCCGCTGCGCAGGCTGAACTGCCTTCGCTGGGCTCGCTCCTGCCCAACCTGCGCTAGAGCGGTATGCGCCAGCGCTAATCGATCGTAACGGTTACCGCCCGGCGGTTCCTGGCCCAGCTCGATTCGTCGCTGCCCAGCGCGAGCGGACGTTCCTTGCCATAGCTGACGGTTGAAATCCGGGCTGCGTCGATACCCAGGCTGATCAGATGGTTCTTCGCCGCATTGGCGCGCCGTTCGCCCAGCGCGAGGTTGTAGTCGCGCGTTCCGCGTTCGTCGCAGTGGCCCTCGAGCGTCGCCTTCTTGCCCGGATATTTCTGGAGCCACTGCGCCTGCGCTGACAGCGCCGTCATATCGGCGCTGTCGATCTCGAAGCGGTCGGTATCAAACAGGATTGTGTCCTGACCCATCAATGTGGCGACAAAATCGGCATGGCTGCCCGGCGCCGCACCCTGCATTGCGCCAGGCGTGGTATCGGTGGCGACCGCGCCGCCGGGATCGGGCGGCAACTGCTTGGGGGCCTTGCTGGCACAAGCGGAAAGCGCGGCGCTGGCCAGCAGCACCAGTGCAAGCGAGCCGGGACGGAATTTGGCGGACATAATCTGTCTCTCCTTATGCGGTATTCAGGTTCAACGTTAGTATCACTCTAGTCAACGCCGGTCAGGGACGAACCGGTCCCCACGCGGGATCGGAGCCATCGACCGGGGTGGCGAGGCGGCGTTCGTTGCGGCCGGTCAGGTCAACCTGCCAGATCCCGGTGTTGCCGGAGCCGCGCGCCGTGCGGAAGAATTGCACGATCCGGCCATTGGGAGACCAGGTCGGCGCTTCATCCTGCCAGCTATCGGTGAGATGCCGCAAATCGCCGCCGCCGGGGCTCATCACCGCGATCCGGAAATTGCCGCCGATGTGGGTGAAGGCTATCTGGTCGCCGCGCGGGCTCCATTCGGGCGTTGCCGCGCGGCCGCCAAAGAAGCTGATCCGGCGCTGACCGCTGCCATCGGAGTTCATCACATAGACCTGCTGGCTGCCCGAACGGTCGCTCTCGAACACGATCTTGCTGCCATCGGGCGAAAAACTGCCGCCGATATCGATCCCCGGACTGTCGGTCAGCTTGACCGGCGTGCCGCCGCCCGCGGCCGAGATCCGGTAGATGTCCGTATTACCGCCGGTGGCCATCGAATAGAGCACCCACTTGCCGTCGGGCGACCAGCGCGGGGCAAAGGTCGGGTTGCGGCTCTGGGTGATCAGCCGCTGGCTGGCCGAGCTCAGATCATAGACATAGATCCTGGGATTGCCGTTCAGATAGCTCAAATAAAGGATCGATTTGTAATCGGGCGAATAGCGCGGCGTCAGCGCGGTGGCTTGCCCGGTGGTGAGGTAACGGTGGTTGGCGCCGTCCGAATCCATGATCGCCAGACGCTTCATCCGGCGGTTTTTGGGGCCGGTTTCGGCGATATAGGCGACCTTGCTGTCAAAGAACGGGCTTTCGCCCGAAAGCCGCGAATAGACCATGTCGGCGCATTTATGCGCCGCGCGCCGCCATTCACCGGGAGCCACGGTCCAGCCCGCCTTGGCCAGCTGTTGGCTGAGCGCCACATCATAAAGATAGCAGCCGACCGTCAGCTGACCGCCCTCGGCGGCGCGGACATAGCCCTGCACCAGCATTTCAGCGCTGCGCCCTTTCCAGGTGGCAAAGTCAGGCGCCTGGATCTGGGCAAAGCCCGGCTGGGGCAGCGCATCGGGGCCGACCGGCTTGAACAACCCGTTGTTCTTGAGGTCCGCGGTGATGATCTGGGCCACGCTTCGCCCCAGCGCGGCAGTCGAGCCGGCGCTGGTCTGGGTCGGGACATCGGCGTCGGTCGCGAACGAGGGGATCGCAATGCCCAGATCCTGCCAGTCGTTTTCATCCGAGACCGAGCCGGACAGGCCGCCTTCCTCGGTCGGAGCGGGTGCAGGCGGACTGGCCTGCTGAGCCAGCACCGGCGCAGAAAGGACGAGTGCGAAGAGGGGAAAGCTACGAAACATCATTGCGACAATTTCCTGTCGAAGCGAAAATCAGCGACGCGCTTCCACGCATCGTAATATTCTGCGGGCAGATTAAACGGAGCAGCCAGCTGCACGGCGCGGACGGCTTGTTCGGCATGACGTGCGGCCTGAGCCCGGTTGGCATCGGTAATCCCGTCCTGGCGCACCACCCGCGGGGTTCCCGCCAGCGAGCCATCCTTGTTGAGGCTCCAGCTGAGGATCGTCACCAGCTTTTCGGCGTCGATCCCCTGTGGCGCGGTCCATCGGGGCTTCAATTGCCGCGAGATTGCCCCGGCCAGTGCCGAACGGACGGCGGGGCCGGCGGTCGCAGCGGGCGAGGTTTGCGCGGTGCCGCTGGCCGAAGCTCCGCTCGCACCCTTGAGGAAATCGCTGCCGATCCGGCTTGCCCCTGCCGGGCGGATGGCGGGCGTTGCGGTGGAGCGCGGCGGCGCGATCAATTTGGGCTGCGGGGTCGCGCGCGGCGCTGGCACGGGCTTGGACAGCGGCTGCGGCACGACCCGCGCGACCGGCTCGGGCACGGACGCAACCTCGCCCAGTTCCGGCGCGCTATCGGGTGCGGTCTGCGCGGCAGGCTCGGGCGAAGTGGATTGTAGCGCAACCTCGTCGCTCAGGGTCACGGTCATCTTGTCGGGCAGCGGCAGCGGCGCTGGCGCGCGGGTTCCCAGCGCCAGCCAGGCAAACAGTACCACATGCGCGGCCACTGCCAGCCCAAGCCCGAATGCTTCCTCTTTGCGGAGCGTCACATTTGCCATCGTTTACCGCTACGGTGCCGGGGCTGAACCGCTGGTGACCAGCGCAATCGAGTTGAACCCGGCGCGATTGAGCTCACCCATCACCGCCATCACCCGCCCATAGTCGAGCGACTTGTCGGCCCGCAGCGTCACTTGCGGGGGTTTTCCGTCGGCATTTTTGGGCAAGGCGGCCAGCTGATCAGCCAGCTCTCCGCGCGCAACCTTGGTCTTATCAATGAAAATCTGGCCGTCGGGCGCCATCGTCAGGGTGATCTGCTGCTGGTCCTGCGCCAGCGCCTTGGCGCGGCTTTCGGGCAGTTCGACCGGCACCCCGGCGGTCATCAGCGGGGCGGTGACCATGAAGATGATCAGCAGCACCAGCATCACATCTACCAGCGGCGTGACGTTGATATCGGCCATCGGCGCGCGACCGCGGCGACGCGAGCGTCCGGCATTTGAGGCGCCCATCCCCATCAATCAGCCTCCAGCTCGCGGCTCAGGCTCGCATGGAAACGGTCGGCAAAGCGTTGCAGCCGGCTTTCAAGCAGGTTCACCCGGTGCGAAAAGCGGTTGTAGGCGATAACCGCCGGGATCGCTGCAAACAGTCCGATCGCGGTGGCGAACAACGCTTCGGAAATGCCCGGCGCAACCACGGCAAGCGAGCTGTTCTGCTGCTGGCCGATCTGGAAAAAGCTGTTCATGATCCCCCACACGGTTCCAAACAGTCCCACGAACGGTGCAACCGAGCCGACCGTAGCGAGGAAGTTGAGCCGCTCGGCCAGCTGGTCCGCTTCGTGGGCCACGGCCGAATCCATTGCCATCGCCAACCGCTGCCGCGCACCATCGCGGTCGAGCGCCTTGCCCGAAGTCGAGCGGCGCCATTCGGCCAGTCCTGCCCCTGTCACTCGGGCTGAGGGAACGTCGCCCCCGTTTTTCCCGCCGCCGCGCTCGGCCTGGAAACTGTCGATATCCTTCGCTTTCCAGAAATCCCGCTCATAGGCATCGCAGCGCTTCTTCACCCCCGCCATCCGCAGGCCGAATGAGACGATGATGGTCCACACCCAGATGCTGGCTAGGATCAACCCGCCCATCACCAGCTGCACCACGATATCGGCATCGAGGAACAGTTTGACCGGATTGAGATGCGCGGGGGCCGCGGCAAGAAGCGACAGGGTGGTCATTCGATTCCTTCGGCAACTGGAGAAACTTGAGCAAAGGCCGTGCGCCAGGCGGCGGGCATCCGGCGCGGACGTCCATCGGGGGCCACAAAACCGATCCGGAGCCACGCCTCGGACAGCAACAAGCTGCCCTTATAGGCCCGCTGCCGCATCCGGCAGCTGGCGGCGCGCATTTCCTCGGTCACAGTCTCGATCCCCACTGCATCATCGAGCCGCGCGGGCGACAGATAACGGATGGTGAGTTCTGTGACGGCAAAAGCACCCTCGCCTGCCTCGTTGACTGCGCGCTGATCGATCCCCAGCAGGCGGACAAAATCGGACCGGGCGCGCTCGAACCAGCGCAGGTAATTGGCGTGATAGACCACGCCCGAAAGGTCGGTGTCCTCAAAATAGGCACGCACCGCGAAACGGTGGATGCGATCCTCGATCAGACCGTGGGATGGTTCGGGAAATGACGTCATGCCTCGCGGTCTTTAGCCGGGGCGCGACTCGCAGGGCAAGCGCCGTATCAGCCCTGACGTGCCAGCATCGGGCCGAGCGGACGCCCGGCGAACAGATGGACGTGCAAATGCGGCACTTCCTGATGCGCGTTGAGCCCGGTATTGGCGAGCAGGCGATAGCCTGGTTCGACCAGCCCGGCCTCGCGCGCGACATGGCCGACCGCGCGGATGAAGCCGGCGATTTCTTCCGCCGGAGCATGGGCCGAGAAATCATCCCAGCTGACGTAGGCACCCTTGGGGATCACCAGCACATGCCAGGGTGCCTGCGGATTGATGTCATCAAAGGCCAGCGCCCATTCGTCTTCATAAACGGTACGGTTGGGAATCTCGCCGCGCAGGATCTTGGCGAAGATATTCTGATCGTCATAGGGCTGGGTGGCGTCGATCGGCATTACTTTGGCCTTGCTGCTTTTTCCGCGATCCCGGACACGCCTTCGCGCCGATCGAGTTCGGCCAGCACCTTAGCCAGTGGCACACCCTTGGCATCGAGCAGGACGAGCAGATGGAACAGCAGATCCGCCGCTTCGCCGGTCAGCTCATCCGCATCGCCAGAGAGCGCCGCGATCACCGTTTCAACTGCTTCCTCGCCCAGCTTCTGCGCGATTTTCGGAAGCCCGCGGGCGTTGAGTCTGGCGACGTAGCTGGACTCAGGATCGGCAGCACGCCGAACGGCGATGGTCGCGGCAAGGCGGGACAGGGTGTCGGAAGAATCCATGGCCATGGCATTGCTGCCGCGCCGCCGCGCGGTCAAGTGCCAGATCGTCTCGGCAGCGTCAGTCGCGTGGTTTGCGGCGCCCGCCCCGACGGCCCAGGATCAGGCCGATCATGCCCAGACCGAACAAGGCGATATTCGAAGGTTCGGGAATGCTTTCTGCGGCCCGAACGCCGACCCCGGCCATCAGCGGGCTCGCGGCAAGCAGCATGGCGGCGCCAATCGCTGCGCGCGTAATCATTCCCAACATACGTGAAGCCCCTGACATACGGTATGGTTGACGCAAGCAATGTGCCACCAGCCGAAAATCGCCGAAACGAGCCAGCCTTAATGATTAACGCAGCGTGCCGAAATCGTGCGGTTGTAATGAATTCCGGCAGATTTCAGCCGCGCGCGGGCAATCCAGCTGCGCGGAGCGCGGCATGGGCCTGGGCAATCGTATAGGTCCCGAAATGGAAGATCGAGGCGGCCAGCACCGCGCTGGCGTGGCCTTTGGTCACCCCTTCGACCAGATGATCGAGCGTGCCGACCCCGCCGCTCGCGACTACTGGCACCGCAACTGCATCGGCAATGCGGCGGGTTAACAACAAGTCATAACCGGCTTGCGTCCCGTCCCCGTCCATCGAAGTGACCAGCAGTTCGCCCGCACCGAGTTCGGCGAGCCGGATTGCATGTTCCACCGCATCAATTCCCGTGGCCTTCCTGCCGCCGTGGGTGAAGATTTCCCATCCGGTTCCGGTCTTGCGGGCGTCGACCGATGCGACCACGCATTGGCTGCCAAACTTCGCGGCAATATCCGCCACCAATTCTGGCCGGGTGACGGCGGCGGAATTGACCGCGATCTTGTCGGCCCCCGCCAGCAGCAGCGCGCGGGCATCCTCGACCGAGCGCACTCCGCCACCGACGGTCAGCGGCATGAAGCAGACTTCCGCCGTACGCCGGACCACATCGAGCAGCGTGCCGCGCCCTTCATGGGTCGCGGAAATATCGAGGAAGCAAAGCTCATCTGCCCCCGCCGCATCATAGGCGCGGGCCTGCTCGACCGGATCGCCCGCGTCTTTCAAATCGACGAAATTGACCCCCTTGACCACCCGTCCATCGCGGACATCAAGGCAGGGAATGACGCGGATCCGGACGGTCATTTGCGGTTCCCCATCGCAATCGCCGCCGCCAGATCGAGCCGCCCGTCATACAGCGCCCTTCCGGTGATCACGCCTTCGATCCCCTCATGGGCATGGAGCGAGAGGACGTGGATATCGTCCAGACCTTTGACCCCGCCGCTGGCGATCACCGGCAGGTCGGTGCGGCGGGCAAGATCGACCGTTGCCTCGATATTGCACCCGGTCAGCATCCCGTCACGGCCAATGTCGGTGAACAGCACAGCGGCAACCCCCGCATCCTCGAACCGGCGGGCCATATCGATGATCGCAACGTCGGAGGTTTCAGCCCAGCCCTCGGTCGCGACCATGCCATCGCGGGCATCGACTGCGACGACGATCCCGCCGGGCCACTCTTTGGCCATGTCACGCACGAACTGCGGGTCTTTGAGCGCGGCGGTGCCCATCACAATCCGGCTGACCCCAAGGTTAAACCAGCCCT
Source organism: Novosphingobium sp. (assembly GCA_031413595.1). Taxonomy (GTDB): domain Bacteria; phylum Pseudomonadota; class Alphaproteobacteria; order Sphingomonadales; family Sphingomonadaceae; genus Novosphingobium. The sequence goes on along the minus strand of JANOFJ010000067.1, from coordinate 30,889 downwards.
CTACAGCAACGGCATTGCGGATCCCGCCGCCAAGCTGGACATGGCCGGGGAAGGCTTCGAGAATGGCCTCGACCGCGCCGCGGTTTTCCGCGCGGCCAGCGAACGATCCATCAAGATCAACCACATGGAGAAATTGCGCGCCGAACTCGGCAAACAGCATCGCCTGCGCCGCCGGGTCGTCGCCATAGACCGTCGCGCGGTCCATATCGCCCTCGGCGAGACGGACCACTTGTCCGCCCTTGAGGTCAATCGCAGGGAAGATAATCAAGGGCGCCACTCCAGAAATCTTGCCAGCAGCCCCAGCCCATAGGCCTGGCTCTTCTCCGGATGGAACTGCACCCCCAAAATATTGTCGCGCGCCACCGCGGCAATAATCCCGCCGCCATGATCGGTCAGCGCGGCGATGTGGTGGCCTTCATCGGGCACGAAATGGTAGCTGTGGAGGAAATAGGCCTCACCCGGTTCGATCAGCGCGGCGCCATCCTGATGCTCGGCCCAGGAACGAATGGCAGGTCCCACATCATTCCAGCCCATATGCGGAACTTTGATCGCATTATCAGTGACTTCGATGCGCCGCACTTCGCCGCCGATCCAGCCGAGCCCCTGGGTGATCCCATGCTCGACGCCCTTCGTGGCGAGCAATTGCATCCCCACGCAAATCCCCAGAAACGGCGCGCCGCCCACTTGGACCCGCTCGGTCAACGCTTCGACAAGGTGCGGAATCGCGCGAAGGCCCTCGGCGCATGACTTGAACGAGCCCACGCCGGGCAGCACGATGCGATCAGCTGCGCGCACCACATTGGGGTCGGCGGTGATCGCGACTTCCTCTGCCCCGGCAACCTTCAGCGCATTCGCCACCGATTGGAGATTGCCCGCGCCGTAATCGATCAGCGCGACGATCTCAGCCACCGAGAACCCCCTTGGTCGAGGGAATCGCGCCTGCTTTGCGCGGATCAAGCTCTACCGCGCTGCGCATCGAGCGGGCAAAGCCCTTGAAGATCCCTTCGCAGATGTGGTGGTTGTTGCTGCCATAGAGCAACTCGATATGCAGCGTGATACCGGCCGCCTGCGCGATCGAGTGGAACCAGTGTTCGAACAGCTCGGTATCCATCTCGCCCAGCCGCGCCTGGCTGAAGGCGGCCTTCCAGACCAGGATCGGCCGGCCGGAAATATCGAGCGCAACGCGGCACAGGGCCTCGTCCATCGGCGAATAGGCCATGCCATAACGCCCGATCCCCGCCTTGTCGCCAAGCGCCTCGGCAATCGCCTGGCCGATCGCAATGGCGCTGTCCTCGGTGGTGTGGTGCTGATCAACGTGGAGATCGCCCTTGATGTGACACGATATGTCGATCAGCGAATGGCGCGAGAACTGCTCGATCATGTGATCGAGAAAGCCAATCCCGGTCGAAACCGAATAGGCGCCGGTGCCATCAAGGTTCACTTCGACCGCGATATCGGTCTCGTGAGTCTTGCGAGCGATACGGGCAATTCTGTCGTCAGAGGCTAGTTTGCGCATAGGTGGGCCTATAAACCGGCGGGTTTTGTTGTCCAGCAGACACATCAATTACCCTTGACCGGCTGGCGCACTATCCCCACTTGGGACTCATGGACGATCATGTGCCCGACAGCCTGATTCACTACGATGAAATCGTGCAGGAAGCCCTGCGCGCCGTGGTTGGCCGGGTGCTGGGCGAAGTGCAGGCCAGCGGCGGCAATCTGCCCGGCGAACATCACTTCTACATCACCTTCAAGACGGCCGCGCCCGGTGTTTCGGTTCCCGCGCACCTCAAGGAACGCTTCCCTGACGAGATGACCATCGTCATCCAGAACAAATTCTGGGATCTCAAGGTCGATGCAGATGGTTTCTCTGTTGGCCTGTCGTTCAACCAGATCCCGTCCAAGCTGCAGGTGCCCTTCTCCGCGATCACCGCGTTCGTCGATCCATCGGTCGATTTCGGGCTGCAATTCCAGACTTCGGTGCCCGATCTTCAGCCTGAGCCGCATGAAGACGCGGAGAACGATTCGCCCGGCAGCGGCCCTTCAGCGACTGCCGATGATGGCTCCAATGTCGTTACGGTCGATTTCGGCCGCAAGAAGTAGGCCATGGCCGACAAGATCATCACGCATTTGGTGCGGCACGGCGGAAACCGGCTGATTGACCTGACGCTTGGCCGGGTGCTGCCAGAAGATCCCACCTTGCCCAAGAAGCGCCCGACCCTGCTTGGCGGGCTGGCTGGCGTGGCTGCAGTGCGGATCGCCACCCGTTCGGTTCCCGGCGCAATAGTGGTCGGCGGCGGCTGGCTGGCCAAGACGCTGTATGAACGGCGCCGCGCGAAACGGGCGAAAAAGCCCGAACCTGCGGATCAATCCACTCCCAAGGCTTGATTCAGCCCCCCACCTTGCGCCATCAGCGCGCATGGCTTCGAGCGACACACTTTCCACCGACACCCTTCAGCGCCGCGGACTGATGTTCATCCTGTCCTCGCCTTCCGGGGCTGGGAAAACCACGCTGGCGCACAAGCTGCTCGCCCATGATCCCGAAATCCGCAATTCGGTCTCAGTCACAACCCGGCCAATCCGCCCCGGCGAGGTTGAGGGGCAGGATTACTTTTTCACCGACCGCGCGGGCTTCGACGCTATGGTTGAGGCCGGCCATTTCATGGAATGGGCCGAGGTTTTCGGGCATAGCTATGGCACCCCCAAAGCCCAGATCCGCGCCGGCCTGAAAGAGGGGCAGGATTATCTGTTCGACATCGACTGGCAAGGCACCCAGCAGCTTTACCAGAAGGCCGAAACCGATGTGGTCCGGGTGTTCCTGCTGCCCCCCAGCGTTCCGGAGCTGGAGCGCCGCCTGACCGGGCGCGGCACCGACAGCGCCGAGGTGATCGCCGCGCGGATGCAGCGCGCCCAAGCCGAAATCAGCCATTGGGACGGCTATGACTATGTCATCGTCAACGACGATATCGATGTGTGCTTCGCCAAGATCGAGCAAATCCTGGCCGCCGAACGGATGAAACGCGCCCGTCAGACCGGGCTGATCGGGTTCGTCCGGGAATTGATGCGGCGGGGGTGATCCTCCCCGAAACGGGGAGGATATCGCACCCTCAATGCCCCGAAGGATCGATCACGTCGCTGGGAATCCAGGCGTTGACGATCCCGCCGTCGATCGGGATCGTGGTGCCCACCACATAGTCCCCTGCCCGGCTGGCGAGATAAATCGCCCCGGCCGCCATATCTTCGGCAACCCCGACTCGGCTGGCGGGGATACCCTTGGATGAACCTTCGGGGTTTTTCGCCGCTGCCTTGTTCATCTCGCTCGGGAAAGCGCCAGGCGCAATCCCGCTGACGACGATATTATCGGTGATCAGCCGCGCTGCCATCCGCTTGGTCAGGTGGATCAAGCCCGCTTTGGAGGCCTGATAGGAATAGGTATCCCACGGATTGGGGCGCATCCCGTCAATCGACGAGACGTTGATCACCTTGGCTGGCTGGCCGGGGCTGGCTGCCGCCTTGAGCAGACCGTGGAGCTTTTGCGTGAGGAAAAACGGCGTCTTGACGTTCAGGTCCATGACCTTGTCCCAGCCCACTTCGGGGAAATCTTCAAATTCCGCGCCCCACGCCACACCGGCATTGTTGACGAGGATGTCGAGCCGGGTTTCGCGGCTGGCGATCTCGTCTGCCAGGCTCTGGATGCCTTCCTTCTGGCTGATATCGCAGGGAATGCCGATGACCCTGCCGGGAAACAGCGCCTCGAATTCGGCTACCGTCTCGTCAATCTGCGCCTTCTTGCGCGCGCTGATGTAAACCCGCTCGCACCCCGCGGCGAGAAAGCCTTCGAGGAACATCTTGCCGATCCCGCGCGAACCGCCGGTGATCAGGGCGACGCGGCCTTCGAGGCTGAACAGTTTCGCGAAATCCATCATCTCGATCCTCAATAGCCGCTCAGCTTGGCGACGCGTTCGGCATGGTAGTACATATCGCCCATGAATTCGGCCAGAGCCCGGTCGCGCTTCATGTAGAGGCCGATGTCGTATTCGTCGGTCATGCCGATCCCGCCGTGCATCTGGACCCCTTCCTTGACCGCGAGGCTGGCTGCCTTGCCGGCCTTGGCCTTGGCAACCGAGACCATCAGTTCGGCCTTTTCGGACCCGCCATCGAGCAGCTGCTGCGCCTTGATCACCGCCGCGCGGGCAATTTCGATCTCGGAATAAAGGTGGCTGACGCGGTGCTGCAGCGCCTGGAACTCACCGATCAGCTGGCCGAATTGCTTGCGCTGCTTGAGGTAGGTCACGGTCATCTCGAACGAGCCGCGCGCCACCCCGACGCTTTCGGCCGCCGCGCCAACCCGCCCGGCAGCGAGCATCCGGTTCAGCACTTCACGTCCGCCATCGACTTCCCCGATCACCGCATCGCCGTCGAGCTCGACATTGTCGAGCTTGAGATGGGTGGCAATCGAGCTGTCGACCAGCCGCACGGCGTCTTGCGACAGCCCCGCCGCATCGCGCGGCACCGCAAACAGGGTGATCCCGGCATCGTCATCGTCAGCGCCCGCTGTGCGCGCTGCTACCACCAGCATATCGGCGCTGCCGCCGTGGACTACAAAATCCTTCGCGCCGGTCAGCCGGAAGCCGTTGCCGGCCCGCTCCGCCCGGGTCTTGATCCGTTCGGGCCGATGCTTGGCGCCTTCATCGATGGCGACCGCAAACACGCTGTCCCCCGCAATCAATCCGGGGAGCCAGCGCGCCTTGAGATCGGCGCTGCCCGCGCCAATCGCGCTGGCGGCCATGACCGAGCTGGTCAGGAACGGGGAGGGGGTCAGATTGCGGCCGATCTCCTCCAGCACGATCCAGGCTTCGACGTGGCCCATGCCAAGCCCGCCATCGGCCTCGCTCACCAGCAGCCCGGTGAAGCCCATTTCGGCCATCTGCTGCCACAGCCCGTGGCCGAAGCCATCCTTGCAATTGGTGTCACGCCAATGGCGCAGCTGTTTCGCGATCGCGCCTTCCTCGGCCATGAATGACCGCGCGGTATCGGCCAGCATCGTCTGATCGTCGTTGTGAAAAAGCGGCATTTGTCAGGCCCCCGGCAAATCAAGGATGCGCTTGGAAATGACGTTGAGCATCACTTCACTGGTGCCGCCCTCGATCGAGTTGGCCTTGGTCCGCAGCCAACCGCGCGATGCGGAGCCGCCGTTCGTCGCCTCGCTATCCCATTCCAGCGCCCGGCTGCCGCCGCCCGCCATCAGCAGCTCGTGGCGCCGCTTGTTAAGCTCGGTCCCGGAATATTTCATCATGTTGGGCTGGGCCGGATGGGCGCGGCCGGTCTTGACCTCGTCGAGGAATTTCTCACCCATCGCGCCGTATGCCAGCGCATCGACATCGAACATCGCCAGCTCGGCGCGAAGCAGCGGGTCTTCCAGGCCATTGCGCGCCAGCACCGCGCCGATCGTGTTGAGCCGATCGGTGTTGCCCGCGCCCGAAATCATCTCACGCTCGTGCCCAAGCAGGTATTTGGCGACATCCCAGCCGCGGTTCAGCTCGCCCACCAGCTGGGTCTTTGGTACCTTCACATTGTCAAAGAAAGTCTCGCAAAATGGCGAGTTTCCGCTGATCAGCAGGATCGGCTTGGTCGAAACCCCGGGGCTTTCCATATCGAACAGCAGGAACGAGATACCCTGATACTTGTTCGACTTGTCGGTCCGGACCAGACAGAAAATCCAGTCGGCCTTGTCGGCGTAGGAAGTCCAGATTTTCTGGCCGTTGACGTTCCAGTGATCGCCCATATCTTCGCCGAACGTCTGTAGCGAAACCAGGTCCGAACCTGAGCCCGGCTCCGAATAACCCTGACACCAGCGGATTTCTCCGCGTGCGACCTGGCCCAGATAATGGACCTTCTGCTCCTCGGTGCCGAATTTCAGCAGTGCAGGCCCAAGCATCCAGATACCGAAGCTGGAGAGCGGAGGGCGGGCACTTATCCGGCCCATTTCCTCGCGCCAGATCTTGGCCTGCGCCGCCGACATCCCCGCGCCGCCATAGGCTTCTGGCCAATCGGGCACGGTGTAGCCCTTGGCCACGCAGCGCTCCAACCAGACCTTCTGCGCCTCGTTCTTGAATTTGAACTTGCGCCCGCCCCAGCAGATATCGCCCTCATCGCGGACCGGCTCACGCATTTCGGCGGGGCAGTTTTCTTCCAGCCAGGCGCGGATTTCGGCCCGGAAGCCATCAAGGTCAGACATGGACAAGCTCCTCTCTTAATCGAGAGGTTAAGGCGCAACGGCTGCCTTGCGCAAGCGCGCATTTCTGCGGCTGCGGACGAAGTCAGCTTGCCGTAGCGTCAAGCGCAGATGCGTTGACCCCGCGCGCTGCGGCCCTAAGCTTCGCCAAAATATAACGAGGATGGAGTGGTTATGCGATTCTCTGGCAAATGTGCCGTCGTGACCGGTGCGGCATCGGGGATTGGGCGCGAAACCGCGCTGTTGTTCGCCCGCGAAGGCGCGTCAGTCTTCGCTGCCGACCTCGATCTGGCGGGCGCGCAGGCGGTTGCGGCGCAGGCTCCCGGAATCACCGCGGTGGCCTGCGATGTCTGCGATGTCGCGCAGATCAAGGCGTTGATGGATCAGGCGGCTGCGGCCTGCGGCGGGATCGATATCGTGTTCAACAATGCCGGCGCGGGCGGCGCGCGGGCGCCGATCGACGAGATCGAGCCGGAGGACTGGGACCGGACGATGGATCTGCTGCTCCGTTCGGTCGCGATGGGGATCCGCTATGCCGCGCCGCATATGAAGGGCCGTCCCGGTGCTGCGATCGTCAACACCTCGAGCGTGGCTGCGATGGGCGCGGGCTATTCGCCGACCGCCTATGCGGTTGCCAAGGCGGGCGTGCTCCATCTGACCAAGGTCGCAGCGACGGACCTGGCCCGCTATGGCATCCGGGTCAACGCAGTGCAGCCCGGCTTCATCAACACCAATATCTTCACCGCCTCGGTCGAGATGCCGGCTGACCGGATCGACACCGCCAAGGCGATGATCGCGCAAATGTCGTCCAACGCCCAGCCGGTGGCGCGTGGCGGCCAGCCCGCCGACATCGCCAATGCCGTGGCCTTCCTGTGCAGCGATGCAGCCTCGTTCATGACCGGGACCTCGCTGCTGGTCGATGGCGGCATTACAATCGGTCAGCGCCATGCCTGGGATCCCGAAGCGCCGGGATTGTTCGATGCCATGCTGGCAATGGCTGAAGCCCCTGCATGAGTTCTGACCAATCCCAATTGCGCGGGCGCGTGCCCTTGCCGCCAGCCGAACGACTGCCGCTGCGGATCAAGCTTGGGAACGGCTTTGGCTCGGTTGCTTACGGGGTCAAGGACAATGGCTTCGCCACTTTGCTGCTGCTGTTTTACAGCCAGGTGTTGGGGCTTGAGGCCCGGCTGGTCGGGCTGATCCTGCTGGTCGCATTGCTGCTTGATGCGATGGTTGATCCGCTGGTCGGCTATTGGAGCGACAAGACCCACAGCCGCTGGGGCAAGCGCCATCCGTGGATGTATGCCGCGATCCTGCCGATGGCGGGCGCGTGGATCATGCTGTGGCACCCACCCGAAACGACATCCGGCTGGCTTTACGGCTATCTGCTGCTGTTCGCCTTCCTGATGCGCGCGGCAGTATCCTGTTATGAAATACCCGGATTGTCAGTCGTTCCGGGCCTGACCAGCGATTATGACGAGCGTACTTCGCTGACCCGCTGGCGTTTCATGTTCGCCTGGGCGGGCGGGCTGCTGATGCTGACCCTGGCGTTCGGGGTGTTTCTTGTGCCCTCGGCCCGCTATCCGGTCGGCCAGCTGAATATCGATGGATACGAACTCTACGGCTGGACCGGCGCGTTCCTGATGATCATCGCAACCAGCATTGCCGCGCTTACCACACATCGCCGGATTGCCCGGCTGGATTCCAGCCCGGCGGTCCATTTGCCGCTGGGCCAGACGGTCCGCAAGATCCGCCAGACGCTGGCCAACCATGCCTTTTTGATCCTGCTGGCAAGCACATTGTTTGCCTATATCAATCTGGGCATGACCTTTTCTGTCACCACCTACTTGCTGACCTATTACTGGGAGATGCCGCAGTCGGGCTTTCTGGCCTATTCGCTGACCCTGTTCGTGGGCGTGATGGGCGCCTTCTTCCTTGTCGGGTTCATGCAGGGCCGGATTGAAAAGAAAACGGGCGCGGTCGCGGCAGGGATCGCCTCGCTGTGCCTGGCGGTCACCCCCTATCTGCTGCGGTTTGCCGGGCTCTTTCCCGAAAACGGCGAGCCGGGCCTGATCCCTGCCTTGTTCACCCTGGTCACGCTCTCCAATGCGCTGGCCGTTTCGGCAACGATGCTGACCCAATCGATGGGCGCCGATATCATCGAGGCATCGCAGGAGAAAACCGGCGAACGGACCGAGGGGCTGTTCTTCTCGGCCTATTTCTTCACCCAGAAATGCGCCACCGGAGTTGGGATTTTTCTGACCGGTGCGATTGTCAGCGCGTCGGGTTTTCCAGCCAAGGCGGTGCCCGGCGCGGTTGCCGAACCGGTGCTCAGGTATCTGGCGATATACTTCATGATTGCCCTGGTGACGATCGCGGTTGTCAGCATCGCCTTTATCTCGCGGTTTCCCATTACCCGCTCCGATCATGAAAAGCGGGTAGCAATGCTGGCAGCGGCGGCGGATGCTCCTCCACCGCCAACTTAACCGCGCGATTAATTCACCCTTGGCGGGACTGGCTGGCTCTGGCAGGGAAGCAACCAAGACTCGACATCACAATGAAAGGCAGACGCCATGGATTTCGAACCAACCGAGCGGCAGGTATATTGGCGCGACCGCGTGCGCCAGTTCATCGAGAACCACGTGCGCCCGCGCTACGGCGAGTACAAGCGCCAGGACGCCGAAGGCGCGCGCTGGAAGGTCTTGCCGGTGGTCGAAGAGGAAAAGGCCCGTGCCAAGGCGCAAGGGATCTGGAACCTGTTCATGCCGCCGCAGTTTGGCCGCACCCATGTCGACGATACGTTTGAATTCGATGGCCCGGGCCTGTCCAACCTTGAATATGCGCTGTGCGCCGAGGAAATGGGCCGGGTCGGCTTTGCCAGCGAAACCTTCAACTGCTCGGCGCCCGATACCGGCAATATGGAAGTGCTGCACCGCTATGGCACCCGCGATCAGAAGGACAAATGGCTGGGCCCGCTGATGAACGGTGAAATCCGTTCGGCCTTCCTGATGACCGAGCCTGATGTGGCCTCGTCGGATGCGACCAATATCGAATGCTCGATCCGCCGCGAGGGCGACGAATATGTCATCAACGGCCGCAAGTGGTGGTCATCGGGTGCGGGCGACCCGCGCTGCAAGATCGCGATCGTCATGGGCAAGACCGATTTCGAGGCCAAGCGCCACGCCCAGCAATCGATGGTGCTGATGGAACTGGATGCACCTGGCGTCGAAATCCTGCGACACCTGCCGGTGTTCGGCTATGACGATGCCCCGCATGGCCACATGGAAATCCTGCTCAAGGACGTCCGCATTCCTGCCACCAATATGCTGCTGGGCGAAGGCCGCGGGTTCGAGATCGCCCAAGGCCGCCTCGGGCCAGGCCGGATCCACCACTGCATGCGCACCATTGGCGTGGCCGAAGAGGCGCTGGGCAAAATGGCCAAGCGGCTCCAGTCGCGAGTCGCCTTCGGCAAGACCATCGCCGAGCAATCGGTGTGGGAGACGCGGATCGCGCGGGCCCGGATCGACATCGAGATGACCCGGTTGCTGTGCCTCAAGGCGGCTGACATGATGGACAAGGTCGGCAACAAGGCCGCTGCGGCCGAGATCGCGATGATCAAGGTGCAGGCTCCCAACATGGCGCTGCGGATCCTCGACGATGCGATCCAGGCGCATGGCGCAGGCGGCGTTTCGGAAGATTTCGGCCTCGCCCAGGCCTGGGCGCATCAGCGCACGCTGCGCCTTGCCGATGGTCCGGACGAAGTGCACGAGCGGGCCATTGCCCGGATCGAGTTCGCCCGCCATTCGGGTGCGACCAAGAAGGATCCGAGCTTCAGCTCGGGCGATGTTGGGGTTGCGCGTTAGCACGTCGTCCCGGGCTCGACCCGGGACCGCTGGCCTCATCGACCCAAGCCCGCGCCGACGAGGCCATCGATCCCCGCGTTAGCGGGGATGTCGGTATTAGGAGAATGTAATGAAGGGCGCAGTCCTTATCGAAGCTGGCAAGCTGCTCGAAATAGAAAACCTCTCGATCAGCAATCCCGGACCACATGAGGTGCTGATCCGCACGGCGGCCTGCGGGTTATGCCATTCGGACCTGCATTTCATCGATGGCGCCTATCCGCACCCGCTTCCGGCGGTGCCGGGACATGAGGCAGCCGGGATTGTCGAGGCAATCGGCAGCGAGGTTCGCACGGTCAAGGTCGGCGATGCAGTCGTTACCTGCCTCTCGGCTTTCTGCGGCCACTGTGAATTCTGCGTTACCGGACGGATGTCGCTGTGCCTGGGCGCTGACACCCGCCGCAGGCCGGGCGAGGCTCCGCGCCTGACCCGCTCCAGCGATGGCAGTATGGTCAATCAGATGCTCAATCTGTCGGCCTTTGCCGAAATGATGCTGGTCCATGAACATGCCTGCGTTGCGATCAACCCCGAAATGCCGCTCGACCGGGCAGCGGTGATCGGTTGCGCGGTAACCACCGGCGCGGGGACGATCTTCAACGCCTGCAAGGTCACCCCGGGTGAAACCGTCGCAGTGGTCGGCTGCGGCGGGGTCGGCCTCGCCACGATCAATGCCGCCAAGATCGCCGGCGCCGGCCGGATCATCGCCGCCGACCCGATCGCCGAAAAGCGCGCGCTTGCGATCAAACTGGGCGCTACTGACGTAGTCGATACCAGCGATCCCGACGCAGCGCAGCAGATCCTCGCCCTGACCAAGGGCGGCGTCGACCATGCGATCGAGGCGGTAGGCCGCCCCGCCTCGGCAGCACTCGCGGTCAGCTCGCTGCGGCGCGGCGGCACAGCGACGATTCTGGGGATGATGCCGCTTGACCAGAAAGTGGGCCTCAGCGCGATGGATCTGCTTTCGGGCAAGAAGCTGCAAGGCGCGATCATGGGCGGCAACCACTTCCCGGTCGATCTGCCGCGGCTGGTCGATTTCTACCTGCGCGGGATGCTCGATCTCGACACGATCATTGCCGAGCGTATTCCGCTCAGCCAGATCAACGAGGGTTTTGACAAGATGCGCGCCGGCCATTCCGCCCGCTCGGTCATCGTGTTCGATCAATGAAGGGCCGGCAATGAGCGAAGCGCCGATCGATGCCGAAACCGCGTTCGTCGGGACAGTCGTGCCCGAAGGGGCCGACAAGCTCGACGAAGCCAAGCTGAGCCAGTGGCTGGAAGCCAATGTCGCAGGCTTCAAGGGTCCGATCGAGCTGACCAAGTTCAAGGGCGGGCAATCCAACCCGACCTACAAGATCGCCGCGCCCTCGGGAAATTACGTCCTGCGCCGCAAGCCTTACGGCCCGCTGCTCCCCTCGGCCCACGCGGTTGACCGCGAATACAAGGTCCAGGCCGGGCTGCATAAAGTCGGCTTTGCAGTCGCGCCGCAATACGGGCTGTGCACCGACGATAGCGTGCTGGGCAGCTGGTTCTACGTGATGGGGATGGTCGATGGCCGGACGATCTGGAACGGCGCGATGCCCGGCTCCACCCCCGATTATCGCCGCGCCACCTACGATTCGATGATCGACACGCTGGCCGCCTTGCACAATGTCGATGTCGCGGCTGCGGGCCTGACCGATTACGGCAGGCCCGGCAATTACTTCGGCCGCCAGGTCGAACGCTGGACCAAGCAATACCGGCTGGCCGAGACCGAGACCATGGCGCCGATGGAGCGGCTGATCGAATGGCTCCCTGCAACCTTGCCCGAGCAGACCCGCACCTCGGTGGTCCACGGCGACTACCGGATCGACAATTTGATCTACGCCCATGACCGCCCGCAAGTGCTGGCAGTGCTCGATTGGGAGCTTTCGACGCTGGGCGATCCCTTGGCCGATTTCACCTATGTCGCGATGGCCTGGGTCACCGAGAATGCTGGCCGTTCGGGGGTGATGGACCTTGACCGCAAGGCGCTCGGCATTCCCGAGCTGGACGAGGTGGTGGAGCGTTATTGCGGGCTGACCGACCGGACCAGCGTGCCCGACATGAACTGGTACTTCGCCTATAATTTCTTCCGTCTGGCCGGAATTATCCAGGGGATCAAAAAGCGGGTGATCGAAGGCACTGCCTCGTCCGCCCACGCCAGATCGATGTCCGAACGGGTTCAGCCGCTGGCTGACACAGCGTGGGAATTTGCAAAAAGGGCCGGAGCATGAACCAGTTCGATATGACCGGAAAGGTCGCCATCATCACCGGCTCGTCGCGCGGGATCGGCAAGGCGATTGCCGAGGACTATGCCGATCACGGCGCCAAGGTGGTGATCACCAGCCGCAACATCGGCCCGTGCGAGGAGGTTGCCGCCGCAATCAACGCCAAGCATCCAGGCGCGGCCATCGCGATTGCATCCAGCCTGTCATCGAAGGAAACGCTGCAGGCGATGGTCGATGCAGGCCGCGCTGCCTTTGGCCGGATCGACGTGCTGATCTGCAATGCCGCATCCAATCCGCACTACGGGCCGATGGAGACGATCACTGACGAGGCGTTCCGCAAGACGCTGGATCTGAATATCGTCGCCCAGCACTGGCTGATCACCATGGTCGCGCCCGAGATGCGCGCGCGCAAATCGGGTTCGATCATCCTGGTGTCCTCGATCGGCGGCTTGCGCGGCTCGGAGATACTGGGAGCCTATGCGATCACCAAGGCGGCGGACATCCAGATGGCGAGGAACCTCGCGCGCGAATTCGGCCCCGACAACGTCCGGATCAACGCGCTCGCACCGGGTCTGGTGCGAACCGATTTCGCCAAGGCGCTGTGGGAGAATCCGGAAAACGTCAAGCATTCGGTCGAGGGGGCTTGCCTCGGCCGGATTGGCGAGCCGCACGAGCTGGCAGGCGCGGCGGTGTTCCTGGGCTCGGACGCATCGAGTTTCATGACCGGCCAGACCCTGGTGGTCGATGGCGGGGTGGTGGTTTAGCGCGGCGAGAGTTTATCTTGAATCATGCCCTGCTCCCCCGCGAAAGCGGGGGCCTCAGGAGGCTGGGCACCAGCCCGTCAGCAGAGGCCTGAGGTCCCCTCCTTCGCGGGGACGCACAATGCATTTGTCATAGACTAACCCTGTTTGACCACGCCCTGCGCTTCCAGCGCGGCCAGCTCCTCACCCTCCAGACCCAGCCAGTCGTGCAGCAATTCGCGGCTCTGCTCGCCCACTTTCGGCGGCTGATAACGATAATCGGCCGGCGTCGCGGAGAGCTTGCCCGGATAGGCGACGGTCGGAATCTCCACCCCGTCATCGCGCACGAACCGGTGGACCGTGCCGCGCGCCTCCACAAACGGATCGGCGAACACGTCTTTCAGCGTGTTGACCGGGCCGACCGGAACCCCGCAGGCCACCAGCCGTTCGATCAGCGGATCGCGGTTCGAGCCGCGGACCAGATCCTGGACGATCGCCTCGATCGCATCGCGGTGGATCAGGCGGTTTCGGGCAAGCTTGAAGCGCTCGTCCTCGGCCACATCAGGCGCGCCCATCTCGTGGCAAAAGGCGCGGAACTGGCCATCGTTGCCGATCGCGATGATCACCACGCCGTCGGCAACTGCAAAGGTCGTATATGGCACAACGGTCGGGTGGCGATTGCCCATCCGCCCCGGATTGATCCCGCCAACCAGATAGCTCGAGCCCTGATTGGCCATCATCGCGATCTGGGTATCGAGCAGCGAAATATCGATCTGCTGGCCCTCGCCGGTCCGCTCGGCATGGCGCAGCGCCATCAGGATGCTGATGGTCGCGAAATTGCCGGTCGAAAGGTCTGCCATCGCAACGCCTGCCCGCAAGGGTCCGCCGCCGGCCTCGCCGGTAACCGACATGAAGCCGCCCATGCCTTGGGCAACGAAATCATAACCGCTCCGGTCCGCATAAGGCCCGGTCTGGCCAAAGCCAGTGATCGAACAATAGACGATCCGCGGGTTGATCGCGGCGATGTGCTCATAATCGAGGCCGTATTTGGCGAGGCCCCCCACCTTGAAATTCTCGACCAGAATGTCGGCCTCTGCCGCCAACCGCCGGATCAGCGCCGCGCCCGCAGGCGAGGCGAGGTCAATCGCGGCCGAGCGTTTGTTGCGGTTGGTGCAGAGGTAATAGGCGCTTTCCTGCGGATCGTCCGAACCATCGGGCAACGTCAGGAACGGCGGTCCCCAGCCGCGCGTATCATCGCCCTTGCCGGGGATTTCGACCTTGAACACATCCGCCCCAAAATCGGCGAGGATCTGGGTCGACCACGGCCCGGCCAACACCCGCGACAGATCGAGCACCTTGATCCCATCGAGCGCGCGGGGCGGGGTTCTCTTTTCTGGTGTCTGCATTGCTATTCTTTGCCGTGACGCGCTCACTTAGTCCAGAGAACAGCTTGCCCGTGGCCCGGACAGTCGATAGGCGCGGGTGCCAAGACTTCTGCCCCGGAGAGCCTGCCATGACCGCTGATCTTGCCGCCGCCATCGACGCCGCCTGGGAACTGCGCGACACCGTCAATCCGGCGAGCAGTGACGTGCGAAAGTCGGTCGATGCGGCGCTTTCGCTGCTCGATTCGGGCCGGGCGCGGGTCGCCGAGCCCGATGGCAACGGCGGCTGGCAGGTCAATCAGTGGCTCAAGAAGGCTGTGCTGCTGTCGTTCCGCCTGCAGGACAACCATGTGATCGAATCGACCCCGCGCTACACTGGCGCTGAATGGCAACCCGGCCCGTGGTATGACAAGGTGCCGTCCAAATTTGCGGGCTGGGGCGAAAACCGCTTCCGCGAGGCTGGTTTCCGCGTCGTTCCGGGCGCGATCGTGCGGCAGGGCGCGCATATCGCCCGCGGCGCGGTGTTGATGCCCAGCTTCGTCAATATCGGCGCCTATGTCGGCGAAAACACCATGATCGACACCTGGGCAACCGTCGGCAGCTGCGCCCAGATCGGCAGCAATGTGCATATTTCAGGCGGCACCGGGATCGGCGGCGTGCTTGAGCCGTTGCAGGCTGGGCCCGTCGTGATCGAGGACAATTGCTTCATCGGTGCGCGCAGCGAAGTGGCCGAAGGGGTGGTGGTTTGCACCGGCGCAGTGATCTCGATGGGGGTCTTTATCGGCGCTTCGACCAAGATCATCGACCGCGCGAGCGGCGAGATTCACATCGGCCACGTCCCCCCCTATGCAGTGGTCGTCCCCGGCTCGTTGCCGGGCAAGTCCTTGCCGGACGGATCGCCTGGCCCGTCACTTTACTGCGCAGTGATCGTCAAGACGGTCGATGCCCAGACCCGCGCCAAGACCGGGATCAATGATCTGCTGCGCGACTGACGATGGCAACCTTCAACCAGATCATGATCCAGTTCGCCATCACGATGGTGATGATTGTGATCTGCGTCGTGATCCATGGCGCCGGACTGTTCAGCCTCAACAAGGCGGCGCGCAGCGAGGCGGCGCTTGAGCAGCTGCGCAACATGAATCCGCTTTCGCCGCGCGGCACACTGTTCACGCTGGGCACAGTGCTGGCGATCATCGCGCTCCACGGGGTCGAGATCTGGCTTTTTGCGCTGCTCTATCTCCTGCTCGGGGCGATGCCGACGCTGGAGGGAGCGCTGTATTTTTCGACCATCAGCTACTCGACCGCTGGCTACAGCGATTCGCATATCGAGCCTGCCTGGCGCCTGATGGGCGCTTTTGAAAGCATCCTGGGGGTGATCCTGATGGGCTGGTCAACCGCCTTTTTCTTCCGCATGATCGGGCGCATCGACCCACATTAAGACGGCAGCCCGCTCTAGATTTTCCGCGCCGCCAGGATAGGCCCGCCTTCGCCTTGCTGGAGCAGCACCGCGCGCATCAGGGCGGTATCACCATGTGGCGGCAGCACAACACGGCGGGCAACTCCGCTCCAGCTGCCAAGGTTGCGAATTCCGGTAACGATGTTGCGGTGCGGCAGGGTCCGCCCATTGTTCTCACCGGCACGGATCGGGACAGACCGAACGCGGGCATCATAGGTTACAAGCAGGATCTGCGCCGAGCTGCCCCTGGTGCCGGCAGGCAGCTCGATCGCATTACCTTTGATTTCAATCGCCGCTGCGCCCTGCGCCGGGCCCGCGGCGCTGATCGCCCGGTTCAGCACATTGCGATCCCCGCCAACCAGCGCGCTGCGGCCGTTGATAACGAATTGCGGCGTATAGACCCCGTCGCTGCGCCCGCTGGCGGCATAGGCCTGCTGACGCTGGGTGAACTCGGGGCGGGCAAAGCGATCTTTCCAGCCGAGATGGTCCCAGTAGGTTACCGGGAAACTGAGCGCGAGAATCTCGGGCCGGTCGGCCAATGCGTTCAGATTGGCATTGGCGGGCGGGCATGAAGAACAGCCCTGGCTCTGGAAAAGTTCGAGCACGATCGGGTGCAGGCTGTCTGCCGCAATGGCGGCACGGCTCGGCGAGGACGAGGCATCTGCCTGCGTGCAGGCGGCAGCCATAATCGTCAGAATCAGGGAGGCAATTCGCTTCATGGTAATCTCGCTTCTTCGGAGGCGGCAGATTGTCATTCGCCAGAACCGGGTTTTCGGTTACAATCGCTCACCGCTCGTCGTTGGGAGCCTGTCTGCGGGAACCAATCTATCGGATGCGGCGTTAGCTAGACAAGATGGCCAAGAACGGTCTGCCAAGGAGGGTCCAATGCATCGCGAAGGCGAAGAGGTTCACATCGAAACTGACGAAGCGCGCGGCGGAAGCACGCCGGGTATCATGCGCTATGTGCTGGTTATCAGCCTGGTGCTGGCGATCGGCGCTTTGTCGCTGGTCTGGATTACCGGGGCGCTCAAAAGTGGCGACGGGCGTTCCAGCAGCGACATCAGCGGCCAGGCCCAACCTAGCAGCTAAAACGCCGTCGGACTCTCGATCGGCGGATCGCTTCGGTGCGCGGCTGCATAGGTTTCTGCGGCCTTGAGCACCCGCATCATGTTGCGGCTCGCGATCTTTTCAAGGTCAGATTGTGAATAGCCGCGCCGGGCCAGTTCGGTGAATAGCGCCGGGTAGGTCGAAACGTCTTCCATGCCCTGCACAGTCACGTCGATCCCATCAAAGTCGCCGCCCAGACCGACATGATCGATGCCGGCCCGCCGGACGATCTGATCGATGTGATTGGCAACGTCAGAAATTCCGCCAGTGGGCGCGGGGTTGGCCTTTTCCCATTCGGCCAGACCTGCTGCAGCGCCCGCCGGATTGCCGATGAACACGGCATCGCCCCGCGCCTTTTCCGCAGCACGGCGGATGTTCCATTGCCGGGTGCCTTCGGTGATATAGGCCGGATAGGCGTTGACCATCACGATCCCGCCATTGGCTTTGAGCCGATCGAGCACGCTATCAGGCACATTGCGCGGATGGGTGTTGATCGCGCGGGCATTGGAATGGCTGAATATCACCGGCGCGCGCGCCACTTCGAGCGCATCGACCATCGCCGCTTCGGAGACATGGCTGAGATCAACCAGCATCCCCAACCGGTTCATTTCGCGCACCACATCGCGGCCCAAATCAGTCAGTCCATCATGCGCGGGGGTATCGGTTGCGCTATCGGCCCAGGCATAGGTCTTGAAATGGGTCAGCGACATGTAGCGCGCGCCAAGCGCATGCATCTGGCGCAGCACGGCGAGCGAACCGCCGATCGAATGACCCCCTTCCATCCCCAGCAAGGAGCCGATTTTGCCCGTCTTGAACGACTGCTCGACGCAATCCGCATCGGAGCAGAATTTCATCTCCGCCTGATTGCTCGCGATCACGCGTTTCATCACGTCGATCTGTTCCAGCGTCGCCTGCACCGCCTGCGGTTCAGGCAGGGCCGCCGAGACATAGACCGACCAGAACTGCGCCCCGACATGGCCCTTGCGCAGCCGCAACAGGTCGGTCTGCATCGCCGCCACTTTGCCAGCTGGATCGGCGGTGTTCGACGTATCGCGGAAATCGAAGGTACCGATCATGTTCTTGCGCCGCTCGCGCAGCTGTTCGGGCACGTCATTATGCCCGTCCCACACTGGCGCAGCCTTGAGCGCGGCGGCAGCGACTGCTTCGGGGGATTTGCCCGGCGGCGGCCCGGCGGCGATCAGCAAGGCGGTTCCGGCGAGTAACAGCAAGCGGCGCATCTGGAATTCCCTGTCGGCTTTCGATCCTGCAAAGACTAGCGCCCGATCCTATCCGGCGTCCAGCTCTCCGGCTTGTTCGAGCAGCTTGAGCATCATCGCTGCACCGCATTGCTGCGAGCGGGCGCGGGGATCGAAATGGCCGTCGGCGACAAATTTGCCCCGCTCAAAGTGGTTCGAGAAACTCCACAGATAGGGCGAAGCGCGGCCGATCCGGCGATAACCGAAGCCGTTGAACGCTTCGAGCCGGTAAAGCGTGCGCGGCAGGCTCCAATCCTGCTGGCCGGAAAAGCCCATCAGCCGCAGCGCATCGATAGTGCTCGATTCCCAGTCGCTCGGCGGCAGCCACACCAGTGGCCTGCCAGCGGGTACCTGCCGGGTCCGGCGGTGGAGCGGGAAGTCACCATTGTGGAAATGCGCGCGGAAATTGAAGCTCGCCTCAAGGCCATGGACCGCGCCGATGAAATACCACGGCACTCCGGCGCGTTTACCGGCAGCGGCATAGCGTTTGCGCGATTCCCGCATCATGGTGACGTGCCATTCTGCCGTTTGGCGATGGGCGGACTTAAGCACGGCACTGGCAAAGTAGGCGGCATACTCGTCCGCCAGATCGGCGAACCGCAGCGAGCGCGAAATGGTGCGCGGGGCCTCTGGACCCAGCTCCGCGTCCGGCTCCTTGTCTGGCTCAGGTGCGGTTTCGGGCGGCAGCGGCTGGATAACCGGAGTGCTGATCGACGGAAGTTTGAGTTCGGCCGAAATCTGGTCTTCGGGGCCAAAGCCCAGCGGCCGCAGCGGCGCTGGCGCAATCCTCAGCGCTTCGGGCACAACATGCTGGGTCGCGTGCAACTTTGCCAGCAGCCCGCCCGCCTGATCGGCAAAGCCGCGGTTGCGCCATTCCGCGCGGTCGATCAGAGCGACCAGCCGCGGCAGGGCCAGTTCATAGAGTTGGTCGGGATCGAGCGGAATGTCACCCTCATCCAGTGACAACAGCGACTTGGGCAAGCGCAGCCGACCCGCCTGGCGTTCAAGCGCCAACAGCTGCTGTACGAAATCGGCGGCCTCGAACGCCTCACCCGGGACCAGCGAGAGGACCTGCGGCGGCAATTTTGCGGCCAGCTGGCGGCGCAGTTCGTCGCCGCCGGGCAGTGCAGCACTGGACCGCCCGGCCAAGCCAAGCGCCAGCAGCGACGCCCCGCCGCCGCCCAGAACCGCCCGGCGATGCCAGCCTGCGCTCATCGACTCGTCTCCTGGAGAGGAGACTATAGACTTTCAGCTCGCGCCTAAAGCTCGTTCAGCAACCGCGAGGCATTGGCCGAAACGCTGGGCGAATCCATCGCAATGACCCGTTTCGCAACAGCCGAGGCATTGCGGCAAAACCGTTCGGGCGAACGTTGGTTGGAAAAGCGGTTGTACAGCTGGGTCTGGTGCCGATCCAGCCCGGCACCGTGGCGGCGCTGCTCGACGGAGTAGGACTGCGCCAGCAGCGTGCGATGGCGGTCAAGCATCCGCGAATAGGCGCCGACGACCGATGTCCGGCCTCGGCCGCGGCATGACAGCGCCGCCACGTTCAGCCCGGCGCGCAGATGCCATACCGCCTCGTTTGGCGGCGCGGCGTGTTTAACGCTGGACGATGCAGCAAGCGGCCGGCGAGCCTCGTGCTTGGCGGCGCAAGCCGATAGCAGCAGCGCCGTGAAGACGAGCCCAGCCAACGGCTTCGCCGCGCGCAAATAAAGGCGCATATCAGTTCCTCCCGCCCCCGCGGTTCCTCGTTTTGGCCCATGTCGCGGAGTCTGAAACTAGACAAGTGGCATCGGACTCGATCACGACCTGATGAACGGAATAAGCGCCAGTCGGTTAAGATCGCTGCAACAGGCAAGCTTACCGGTCGTTACCCATGTTAATCATCGTCCAGAAATGCGGGGCCTGCGGGCCGACATCCCATTCCTGCCGCACGGTAAATCCGAGCCGCAGATAGATCCCGACATTGACCGGCGTCGCGGTTTCAAGCACCGCGCCGATGCCGCGCCGTTCCGCCTCGGCAAGCCCGGCGCGGATCACCTTTCCGCCCAGGCCCTTGCCCTGATGATCGGGCCGGACCCCGGCATAGCGCAGATACATCCAGTCCTCGCCCGGCGGGAGGTGTGCTGCGATCGCATCGCCAACCTTGCTCGCCCGGAAAATCGTCAGCCCGAAAATCCCCAGCAGCTCCGCCAGATGCGGCGGCCACAAGCGATCGTGGTGATGAACCTTGCCGGGCAGGCGCCAGAAGGTCACCGCCGCACAATCGGGGGTGCCAAGCATCATCCCGTGGCGCAAATGATCATCGAACAGCCAGTCGAACATCTTCGGCAAACGCCGCACGCGCACGGCGGCATCGGGGATTATCCAGCTGACCGCCGGATCGCTCTGGAATGCCGCAGCCAGCGTTTGCACCGCAGCTGCCCGGTGGCGCTCGTCCAGTTGGATGACCGTTTCTTCCATTCGCTTTCCCCGATCAGTGACCCAGTATCTGTCTGGCACCCTTGGTCATGCCCGGCAACCACCGGACTCTGCCGGGCAGGCGCGCGCTCCTGTAGAGCATTCACGGCGGGTTTAGCGCTGGTCAGCCATGCTGCCACCTGCCATGCCCGCTTGATGAGCACCAGCGACGAAGACCATGTCTATGATGAGGACAGCGGCGAATGGCTGCCCGCTTCGGAACTTGCCGCCAAGCGCGCGGCAGCCGACACAGTCGAGGTGCGCGATTCTGTCGGCAATCTGCTGGCCGATGGCGACGCTGTGACTCTGATCAAGGATCTCGAGGTCAAGGGCGCGGGCCGCACGCTCAAGCAAGGGACCGTCATAAAGTCGATCCGGCTCAAACAATCAGGGATGGCCGGCGACGCGCAGGAAATCGACTGCCGGTTTGACGGGATCAAGGGGCTGGTGCTGCGCGCGGAATTCGTCAGGAAGCGCTGACTTTCTCCGTCAGCCGCGGCAGGCGGCGCAGCATCGCCAGTGCGGCAAGGCCAAACGCAGCCGCAACCAGAAACGCCACGCCGGGAAAATGAACCGGCGCGCGCGGCCCTGAAAAATAGGCCATCGGCGCGGTCATCAGCAACGGGCCCAGCATCGAGCCGATCCCCATGGTCATCGCCGAGATGCCTTGAATCTCACCTTGCGTCTCAGGCGTCGCCCGCCGCGACATCAGCGCCATCAGGCTCGGCTGGACCAGCGATTGCAGCGCGATAAAGCCCAGCAGTGCAAAGGCAATCACGGTCGAGCTGGTAAAGGCGTAGGCAGAAAACGCACAGGTCGCAGCGATCAGGCCCACGGTTGCCGCATCGCGCTCGCCCAGCCGTTTGACCGCCGGTCCAGTCAGCAGACTCTGGCTGAGCGCCATGACCAGGCCCACCGCCGCCAGGCTGAGGCCGATCATCCGGTCAGGCCAACCGAGCTGGGCGATACCCCAGAAGCTCCATGTCAGCGGATAGACCAGGCTGGCGATCTGCCACAGCAGCAGCACGACCGCGACCCGGGCCATTTCCGGGGCTGCCCGCAAGGTCCGCCATGCCCCCAGCGGATTTGCCCGGGCGAGCGTGAACGGGCGGCGGTTTTCAGGCTTGAGCGTGTCGGGGAACACGATCCACCCATAGACGAAATTGGTCAGCGCCAACGCCGATGCCAGATAGAACGGCGCGCGCGGGCCATAGGCTGTGAGCAACCCACCGATTGCCGGGCCGGCGATAAATCCTACCCCAAAAGCCGCGCTGACCAACCCGAAAGTACGCGCACGCTCTTCTGGCCGGGTGATATCGGCCAGCGCCGCCTGCGCCGGGGCAAAGCTTCCCCCGAACAGCCCCGACAGCACCCGGCCGAGAAAGATCAGCGGCAAGGTCTGCGCCACCGCAAGCAGCAGATAATCGGCCGCCAGCCCGCCAAGGGCAATCAGCAGCACCCGGCGCCGGCCATAGGCATCGCTGAGGTTCCCCAGCACCGGCGCGGCCAGGAACGAGGCAATCGCCATCGCCAACCCCATCCACGCCCCGATCTCGATCGCGCGATTAAGTTCGATTGCGCCAACCTGCATCAGCAGCCGCGGCAGGACCGGCATGATCAGGCCAAAGCCGATCGCGTCGATGAAGATCGTGATCAGTACAAAGGTCTCTGAGTGGCGGCTGGATTTCATGCGGGAACTTTCACTCGGAGATATCGATTGTCGCAGTCTGGCCGCAGCCTACGCGAAGCGCTACCATTGCCGCAGCGCCGAACAGGATCAAGTCATGACCGCTCCCAAGCTTTATGTCTTTGCCATTTCGCATTATTGCGAGAAGGCGCGCTGGGCGCTGGACTGGCTGGGTGTCATTTATCAGCTGAAGCACACCGCACCGGGCATGAACCGCGCCATCGCCAAGCGGCTGGGCGCGCAGAGCGGATCGCTGCCGTTCCTTGAAACCGGCGCCGGGGCCATCGCCGGATCAGGAGCGATCATTGACTGGGCCGAAGCGCACCGAGCCCCCGGCAAAGCCAGCCTGAGCGGCGAAGATCCGGCGCAGGCCCGCGCGCTGGAACAGCGGCTCGATGCAGTGACCGGGGTTCATATCCGGCGCTATTACTATTCCGATGCACTGCTAAGCGATCCTGCTTCGGTGCGCCCGATCTTCTCACGCGATCTGGCGCTACTGCCCAAAATCGCAGTGACGCTGGGCTGGGGCAAGATCGTGCCGCGGATGATCCAGGGGATGGACCTGGGCCCGGCGCAGGGCCGCCAATCGCGCGATATTCTGCTGGGCGAGCTTGACTGGCTCGACAGCCTGCTGACCGATGGGCGGCCCTTTCTGGCGGGCGATTGCTTTACCCGTGCCGATCTGACCGCCGCCAGCCTGCTTGCGCCGCTGGTCAATCCGCCGAGACATCCGACCTATGCCAATCTCACCCTGCCCCCCGCGCTGGCAGCGGAAATTGCCGAATGGCAAGACCGTCCGGTGCTGCGCTGGGTCAGCCAGATTTATGCCAAGCAGCGCTAGGTCCGATCTTTCTATCTATCGCGCGCCCGTTGGCCTAGCCTGCCTTCGGGCATTGGCCCGCCGGAGAGAGATCATGGCCAAGAGTCAGAAGAAATCGAGCAAGGAAGTCCGCAAGCCCAAGGCCGAAAAGCCCAAGAAGCAGAATGCCTCGAACCCTTCGCAAAAAGCAGGCGTTCTCCCAGGGCTGGAGAATATGAAGCGGTAACCCGATGTTGCTCAGCCGCCTGACAGCCCGCTCAACTGCCCGAAAGTAGCGCCGCTTTCCCGGTTGCGACCATTGCTTCATAATCCTGTTGGGCTTTCTTTGCGGCAGCGTCGTTTTCACGCGCGACCTGCAGCGCGGTGCGGCGCTGGCTCAGCGTCACTTCACGCCGGACTGCCTCTTCACGGGCAAGTCGCGCGGCTTCGGTCTTGGCGCTCTTGCCCGGTGCGGCATCGGCAGCGGCCTGTTCCTTTACTGCTTTGGCCGATGCCGCCGCAGCCTTCACACTGGCCTTGGCTTCCTGCTTGGTCGCATATTCCAGAGCGCGCGCTGTGCTGGCGATCCGGTAGGGCAGGACATCGCCGGGCGCATGGCAATATTGCACCACCGGATCAGCCCATTCCTTCGCACCCACCAGCGTCAGCGTGGAGATCAGCCACTGCCCGCCCTTGCGGCGCAGCAGGCCCTGATAGGTGCCGATCTGCTTGCCGGCACCGTCCTTGACCACCCATTGCCCCAACGCGCTTTGCGCGTCCCCTGCACGGACAAAGCCGATCGGCGCTTCAACCAACGAGCCGCCGCTGCGGGCAAACGGATCGGCAAGCGCTCCCAGACTGGTCTGGTCCAACTGCTTGCCAGCCGAGATCCAGCGCGTTTTCTTGTCGATCAGGAATACCGCAGTCGGGGCGGTTCCAGCGCTCGCCGCCTGCCAATAGCTGCGCATCAGGCCGGGGGCGGGCGTGCTTGCCTCGGCGACTTCCTTGTCGATCATCGGCGTGCCGTTCATGCAGGCCACTTCCTGCGCATAGGCGGCCTGCTGGGCCATCATGTCGCCGACGATCTGCCCGATCCAGATCTGGGCCTGCGCGGCGGCAGGAATCGTCACAAGCATCGCTGCAGTCAGCAGCGATGCGGATTTGGCATAGCGCATGATGAACCCCCACAGAACAATTTCGCGCGACTTCTGCCGACCTTTTCAGTCCCGTGCAAGATGGCCAGGACCAGCCCTACCCATCCATCAACACAATATCCCAGCGATAGAGTCCAGCGCCAACCGCGCCTGCGACCGAGGTAGGCGCATCATCGCCCAGCCCCTTGTAAAGCTGGTCATTGGCGTTGGCCGGAGCATCCTCGGGGAAATACATCTGGGCGATCAGCCGCTCGTCACGCCCCCGGATGTCGAAGTGGATGTGGGGCGAGCGCTGGCCAATCGGCGAGGCGTAGGACGCGGGCTTGATCGTGGTGATCCGCCACTCTCCGTCGCGCGAGGTAATAACGCTGGCATAGCCCTGAAAATCGGGGTCGAGCGGCATGGCCGATTGCTCGTTGGCATGGGCATAGCGCCCGGCGGCATTACACTGCCACAGTTCCAGCTGCGCGCCGCGGATTGGCTTGCCATAGCGGTCGAGAACCCGGCCCGTTACCTCGATCACCTCGCCCTTGGCGCGGTTCTTGTGGCCCTTGAGCCGGGTCAGGTCCCAATCGTTTTCGGCCAGCCGCCGGACCGGATAGAACGGGCCGAGCGGAGATCCCGCAGTAATTGCCGGCGCGGCAAATGCCCCCGGCGCGACTACCAGCGCGGCCAGTGCCGCCCCGGAAAACGCGCGGCGGCTCAGTTGTGATGAATTGTCCAAGGCACACGTCCCCTATCCAAAGAGCGCGACCTCGTGGACGGGATGGTATGCCGATAGCTTCGGCTCGCCTAGTGGAAATTTCAAGCCGCCGGGGGGCCTTTCGCTGTCCCGCCTCTTGAATCGACCTCAGCCGCAACCTAGTTAAGTTCAGCGAGCCGGGCCCCTCTGGTCATTCATAACGAATGGCGATGTCGGATCGTTAGGACAAACAACAGAGGAGTGCCGACACATGACCCAAGCCGCCGGAATGCCATGCCCCGTTTGCGCAGTGCCGCTCGTGATGAGCGACCGCCAAGGGGTTGAGATCGATTATTGCCCGCAATGCCGCGGCGTCTGGCTTGATCGCGGCGAGCTCGACAAGATAATCGAACGCAGCGCCGCCGAAACCGCCCCTCCGTCCAGCGCCCCGCCGCCTTCGCGACAGCAACCCGACTATGCCCCGCAGGCCTATCCGCAGGCAGGCTACGGCCAAGGCTACCCCCACAAAAAGCGCCGCAAGTCGTTCCTGGAAGAGCTGTTCGACTGAGGCGGGATCTGGCCGGTGCTCTGATGCGGAGCAGCGGATCGGCCGCGACAGGTCTTGCGCAACGGTTCCTGGCTCCGGCAGCAGCAGTTCTTTAAGGACCGTGGGTTACGATGCGGCATGCCGCCCGAGATCATTGCCCTGATTGACAAGCCCTGGCTACTCGCCGTGTTGCTGGCCCTGGGCGCGGCTTGCGGGATCATGGTCGAACGCTTCGTCGAAGGCCAGAAAAGCGCGGAACGACGGGCCTATTGGCAGGGGCGGAACGCTGGCGGCAAGCGCGGCTGGGGCAACGGCAAGATCGCGCAGTTCAAAGCCGTGCCGCTCAAAGGCACGCCCGAACGCGCCGCGCTCGATGCGACCGAGCAGCTCCGGCTGGTGATGGATGCAGACTTCCAGTCACGCGCGTTGCTCAATGCGGGCGAGCGGCGGTTGCTGGTGCATCTCGACAAGATCCTCGCCGAGGATGCCCCCGGCTGGCGTGCGATGGGCCAGGTTTCGCTGGGTGAAATCCTCTCCAGCGGGGACAAAGACGCCTATCTCGCGATCAATTCCAAGCGGGTCGACCTGTTGATCATCGACGCCGAATTCCGCCCACTCCATGCGGTCGAGTTTCAGGGTAAAGGCCACCACCAAGGCACGGCGGCAGCGCGCGATGCAATCAAGAAGGAAGCGCTGCGCCGCGCCGGAATCGGTTACGTCGAGGTGGTCAGCGGCGATACGCCCGCGCAGCTGCGGGAAATGGTGCGAAGGCTGGTGGGACGTGGCTAGGCTGAGCATGGAGTTTGCTCGTTTCAGGCCGAAAGCGCTGCATCCTCACCCGCGTGGCTGACCCGTGCCGATACGATCTGGATCTGCGCCACCACTTGATCGATCAGCGCGCGGACATGCGGCTGGTTGCGCGCGGCATCGGTGGTAACCATCCAGCATGGGGTCGAAAGCTCGGCGATCGGGGGTAGCAGACGGACCAATCCGCGCAGATCATCACCCATGATGGAGGGCAGCACTGCGGCTCCGATCCCGGCGCGCACGCCCGCGACAATCCCCGACAGCGAATTGACCCGCTGGACGATCCGCCCCTCCGGCACATTTTCGGCAATCCAGCGGCTGAACCGGCCCGTCCGGTCGATGCTGTCGCTAACCAGCGGATAACGAGCGACATCGGCGTAATCGACCGGCCGGCCCAGTTTCGTCACAAGCTCGCGACTTGCATAGAAACACTCCTCAAGTTCGATCAGGTGCCGCACGATCAGCGCTTCCTGGTCGGGCCTGGTGCCAAAACGGATCGCAACATCTGCCTCGCCCCGGGCGAGATCGAGATTGGTATCGGTGGTGATCACATCAACCTCGATATCTGGATGCTCTTCGCGCAGGACGCGCAGCGCAGGGATCACCCAGTTGTTGACTGCCGATTCGACTGTGGTGAGCCGAACCCGCCCCGAAATTCGCCGCGTTTCTGCATCGACAGCATGGCCAAAACGCTCCACCGCCAGCTCGACCGCTTCCGCCATTGGCAACAACGCCTCACCCCGCGCGGTCAGGCTGTAACCCGATGCCGAGCGTGTGAAAAGCTGGACCCCAAGCTGTGCCTCCAGTTCGGTCACGCGGCGTGAGACGGTTGCTTGGCTGACCCGCATCTGCCGCGATGCCGCCAGCGTGCTGCCGGTGCGGGCCACCGCCAGGAAAAAGCGCAGGTCGTTCCAGTTGATCATCGCGGTCCTCCCACAGCAGCCCGGCGGGCGACTGCAGTGCAGCACCGCTTATGCATTTTTGCATAGCTACTGCGCAAGAACAGTGTTCCTATCCAGCCGCCAAGTTCAGTTATCAAGCTCCCATCAGGCGAGCAGCAACCAGCCCGCCACAACGCAAATGGAGATTTGAAATGACCGTAACCCGCACCCGCATCAATGCAGCCGTTGCTGCTATCATCGCCACCGGTTTCAGCTTTGCCTTCGTCATGCTGTCGATGCCGGTTCCAGCCCTTGTCGCACTGGGAGCGACCGCCTGATCCCCCCCATCCCCGTCCCCCAGCGCAAAACAGATCGGCCCGGCAAGCGACTTGCCGGGCCGATCTTATTGCCGCCGCCGTATCTGCTCAGGTGGGGCGCAGCGAGGGGCTATTCAAAACCACCGCCGTAACCCCGCATCCCAGCCTCCCAGCCTCACGGGCAATTGGCATAGGGCGGCGGACCGGCCGGCGAGAGAGAGCGGTTGAGGAGTTGAAGCCGGTACGTGGCAAGCACCGTATTGGTTTGCGAGTAGGTCGGGTCGGTGACATTGCCCCACAGGTAGAATATACCCCCGGCACTTGGAGTCAGGGTCGCATTGGGATCGCCCTGCACGCCCTTCCACGTCGCCTGCGAGACAGGCGTGGTGAACAGCGAGGGATCGAACACCAATTCCTCCGTATGACACCACCACCACCGGCGCCGCCGGACGCACAGCGTCGGCGCGACATGCCAGTTCCAGTATACGGCGCAGTTGGGGTTGTTCCTTGTCGGTGTGTGCAGCGAGCCCTGGATCCACACCTTTTTCGGGTTGAGCCCCATGGCGACCATCAGTCGGCGCATCTCATGGGCGCGGCCCCAGCAGCCATCGTCGGGGTACATGAACGGAATGCAGGGCGGCACCACCGTCAGCGGAGCACAACTGGTGGCGCTCATCGCGTTGAACACCTGCTGCGCCTTAGTCATGGAGATGCAGCCAAACCAGCGCCACGGCCAGATGCACCAGCGCCAGAGCCACCAGCGCCTGAACCAATCGAACAGGTTCCAGGGCCAATTCTTTTCCAGTGGCGGGAACTTGGGCTTTGGCCAGTCGGGGAGCGGTCCGTCATCCGGACCAGGCATAAAATCCCGGATATCGAGAATGTCATTCGCATCGCCGAACGTGACGATGACCCGTTTTCTGCCTTCCAGCGCGGTGCGGAGCTGCTTTTCCAGGTCGGCAAAATCGGGCTGATCGCGGCTGAGGCGATAGCGCGCATGCGAATATTCGAGTTCGACATCGTAGCCCGCATCAATCGGGCGCATTTCGTAAACCCGGCCGACATGCGGGATCAGCAACCGGGTAATCGCGCCGCTGCCCGGATCAACCTCAAGATAGACCGGGAGTTTTTGCCGGGCGAGACCGTCAAGCACCTGGGCAAAGCCGGCTGAGCGGGGATTATCCGCCGACAGCGGCACGCGGAGGCCATCATCAAGCTCGACCGATAACCCCGCCGCACTGCGCAGGATTTCACTGGCGGAACCTTCAAGCGGCGGATCGAGACGGATGCGTTGTGAAACAATCGCGTTTGGATTTGGCATGGCCCACCCTCCTGTCTGATCAGTACACTACCAGATGATGGGGTGAGAGTCTAACATGAATTACGCATGGTTACTTTGGGTTAGCTATACCCAACCCAGTCCATCGAAGTATGTGACTGATTCGGTTAGTTAAGAAAGTTCATGTCCGTCATAAGGTTAGAGTTCCCCTTGGTAGCCACCTTTACCATGGAGTTCAGGTTGGACTGATCAAGTATTTCTGCGGGGGTATGACGGCTCGAGCGCTTCCCGGCAGACTGGCTCGGATCTAGGGTTGATTGCACCCGTCGCATCAACCTCGCGCAGGAACTTGCCGTTACCGTAACGCCTTAATTCTCAGGCGCAGCCCTCGACATATTCCAGCTGCGGCATCAGGCCGACGTGGATCAGGCTGACTTTGCCGTCCTCGCCGATTTCGAAGCGTAACGCCGGGTTGGTGGCACTGGCTCCGGGGGCGGTGAGGTATTTGGCGGGGGCGGCCTGGTATTTGTGCGGAGTGCTGCGGAATCCGGCGAAGTCGGCGCGGACCTGCGTCTCGGTGGCGCCGACGCCGATGCCTTCGACCAGCTTGACGTTCGAACGCTGACCGACGGTGACGCGGCGGACTTTGCCGCCCTCGACAATCGCGTAAACCCCCGGGTAGTCGGGCGATGAGACGGTGCGGCAGGTGTCGGACGCCTGCGCACCGCGCTCAGCCCAGCGGCTCCCGGCGGGCACGGCTTTGCCCAGCCCAAGATCGCCAAGGCCCTCAAGGGTGAGGACGGCGACCGCGGCAGTGGGAGAAGCGCCCGGCGACGCGCTGGGCGTCGCGCTCGGTGACTGGGGCCCCATCCCCTCGGTGGCCGATGGCACCGGCGCGGCGGGCGTTTCGGCGCCGCCGGGGACTTTCTCGGGATCCTGCGAGCAGGCGGCGAGGATCAGGGCGAGCGCCGTAGCGGAGAGTAATCGGTTCATGCCAATGGAAACGGCCGAACCCCGGCAAAGGTTCCGCCCCGCCGCCGTCCCGGCAACTCCGCCAGTAAGCCGGGCCCGGAATTCTGGTTGACCCCCGAATTCTTGCAGCCCTTCACGTCCTCACTTCCCCTTAAGTACCTCTGCACTCATCATTCGCGCAGCATAGGGCCGGGCGACGCCGCGCAACAGCCGCGCTTGGACGGCCGGGTCAGCGGCGATCAGGGCGTTGGCTTCGGTCTGGTTTTTCGCCCGCAACAGAATCAGGCCGGCGTCATCGCCGAGCGGGCCGGCGCTGGCGACGTGACCCAGTTCATAAAGTTTGCGCCAATAGCGCTGGTGTTCAGGGAGGTCCGCCCCCTTGAACGGCTGGCCTCGTTTCCACGCCGGACCAGGGCCGAGCACCACCCCGAACAGACGGCCCTTGGCGACCGGAACCGCCATTTCCGTTTGGGCTGCGGGTTTCCTGTTCTCGGCCAGTGCTGGTGACGCGGAAATCAGGCCAAGTGCGAACGCGGCGCTGAGGGCGCGGATGAATGTGTGCGACATGGGGGCACGCCTTGCCCCAGCAATTTTCCCAAGGCGCGGACCAAGCGCCATGCTGTGCATCAGGAGCGGTGGCAGACTATTCTGCCGGCAGATAGATCTCCCCGCCCTTCTCCTTGAACACTTCTGACATCTCGGCCATCCCGGCTTCGGCATCAAGTGTTCCGCCTTCGGCCGCGACGAACGTATCTATCCCGGCGGTTTGCTTGGCCGCGAAATCGCGCACCTCTTGCGTGATCTTCATGCTGCAGAACTTCGGCCCGCACATCGAGCAGAAATGCGCGGTCTTGGCGCCTTCGGCGGGCAGCGTCTGATCGTGGTATTGCTCGGCGGTGTCGGGATCGAGCGACAGGTTGAACTGATCGCGCCAGCGGAATTCGAAGCGCGAGCGGCTCAGCGCATCGTCGCGCAGCTTGGCAGCGGGG
>JANOFJ010000066.1:0-1584 GCA_031413595.1 Novosphingobium sp. | reverse complement strand
CCAGGCGCGTCAGATCGCGAGGATCTCGACGAGACCCTCCAGAGCCGCAAAGTCGGCGACGTTGCGCGTGTACACCGGGAGGCCGTTGCTGATCGCCGTCGACGACACCGCGCGCGACGTGTCTCGACTTCGCTCGACACGAACGGGGTTTGGAAGGGAGTTCATTGCCCGGCCTCCGCCAGCTTGCGCAGAATCAGATCGACCTGATCGGGGCGGATTTCGCCAATGTGCTGATAGCGGATGATTCCCTGGCCATCGACCACGAACGTCTCGGGCACGCCCGATGAGCCGATCCCGAGCTGGACCGCGCTGACATCGTCGGCGCCGATCCGGGTGAAGGGATTGCCGTTGCGGGCAAGAAACGCGCTGACATCCTCGCGCCGGTCGCGGATCGCGACCCCGTTGATCTCGACGCCCTGCGTGGCAAGATAGGCCAGTTGCGGTGCCTCGACCGCGCAAGGGACGCACCAGCTGGCGAAGATGTTGAGCAATCGCGGCTTGCCGCCGGCCATGTCCGCCGTTGCCAGCCCCGGACGGTCGGCCGTCGCCGCGCGGAGAACGAACTGCGGCAGCGGTTTGCCGATCATCGCGCTGGCCACTTCGCGGTCAGCCGGGCGCAACAGGCCAAACATTACGAGGGCGACAAAGCCCGTGAAAATCGCCAGCGGCAGCCACAGCGCCCAGCGGAATTTCTTCCGTTCCCCGCTCATCGGCCCTGCATTTCACGGCGGAAAGCGATCTTCCCGCGCGCCCTGATCCGGCGCAGATCGCTCAGCACCCGGCCGAGCAGCGCCAGCAAACCCCCCAGCGCGATCAGGATACCGCCGTACCAGATCATCGGCACGAACGGCTTCCACCAGAGGCGCAGCTGCCAGCGGCCGTCATCGGCCTCTTCACCCAGCACAACGTAAAGCTGGCCGTTCCAGCGCGTCACCAGCGCGGATTCGCTGGTTTGCTGCGGCGGGGTCCAGAAGCTGCGCGCTTGCGGGTGGAGCTCGGTTGGTGCAGCGCCCTCGTAACTGGCCTGCAAGGTGGCTTCGAGCGCCGTCCAGTTGGGCCCCGCAACCGGCTCGATCCGCTCAAGCTTGATCTGCCACGGACCAACCTTGTTGGCATCGCCAATTCGCGCCGCAACCAGACGTTCAGTCGAAAAAGCACTGTCGCAGGCAATCCCGAACAGGGCGACGGCGATCCCGAAATGAGCGACGACCATACCCCAGGTCGGCAAGGGCACACGGCGCAAGTCACGGCCCCGCAGCGGCATCAGGCTTGCCACCGCCAGTCCTGCGGCCAGCGCCAGGCCGAGCAGCGGCAGCAACCCGATACCAGCGCGGGTCAGCAAGCCGGCGCCGATCAACAGCACCAGCAACGCCGGCACGACCAGCGAAGCGCGAACCCGCGCAAAACTATCCTTGCGCCAGCGCAGCAGCGGCCCGATCGCCAGGCATGGCTACACGAACGAAGGCCGCAAAGGCCACCGCCACAAAGGCCGGGAAGGCCGCCGTCGACGCCCGCACGAACCCTTACGTGCAGCGATTCGTCGAGGACCCCGAGCTGCGCAACAACGTGCGCGAGGCGATGGAG
>JANOFJ010000065.1:0-6730 GCA_031413595.1 Novosphingobium sp. | reverse complement strand
CCGGCCTTGTCGGCATCGTCGAGTTCGATCTCTATGATCTGCTCGACGCCGCCCGCGCCGATCATCACCGGCACGCCGACATAAAGCCCGTCCAGCCCATATTGGCCGCTGACATGCGCGGCACAGGGCAGGATGCGCTTCTGGTCACCCAGATAGGCTTCGGCCATGGCGATGCCGCTGGCGGCGGGCGCATAGAACGCCGAGCCGGTGCCTAGCAGCGCCACGATCTCGCCGCCGCCGCCGCGGGTGCGCTTGACGATCGCGTCGATCTTGTCCTGTGAGCTAAGCCCCATCTTGACCAGGTCTGGCACCGGGATGCCGTTGACAGTGGAATAGCGCACCACCGGCACCATCGTATCGCCGTGGCCGCCGAGCACGAAAGTGTTCACATCGCGCACTGAAACCTGGAACTCATCGGCGATGAAGTGGCTGAACCGCGCAGAGTCGAGCACGCCGGCCATGCCGACGACCATGTGGTGCGGCAGGCCGGAAAACTCGCGCAGCGCCCAGACCATCGCGTCGAGCGGGTTGGTGATGCAGATCACGAACGCGCCGGGGGCGTGGTTCTTGATGCCCTCGCCAACGGCCTTCATCACTTTGAGGTTGATGCCCAGCAGATCGTCGCGGCTCATCCCCGGCTTGCGGGCAACGCCAGCGGTGACGATGATCACATCGGCCCCGGCGATATCCTTGTAGTCGTTGGAGCCGGTAATCTTGGCATCGAAACCTTCAACCGGGCCGCACTGCGACAGATCGAGCGCCTTGCCCTGCGGCACACCTTCGACAACATCGAACAGGACGATATCGCCGAGTTCCTTCTGCGCAGCGAGATGGGCGAGCGTGCCGCCGATGTTCCCGGCGCCGATCAGCGCGATCTTCTTGCGTGCAGTCGTGGAGGCCATGATCCGATGAATTCCTTCTCGTATCGCGGGCCCTAATCGCGGAACCGCGTCTGGCAAGTGGCAAGCTGCATCGTCCCGCGAAGGTGCAAAATGCCCGGTGAAGGACTATGCCCTAGGCAAGTGAGCAGGGGATTGCAACCCGGGAAAAGCACCGAGTTACCACTATTTATGATAATGGTTCGCAATCGCAGAAGAGCGGGTTGACCACCCCAAGCAGGAGCACCGATCTTGTCAGGCGCCGAGCGAACCGGTCTGCGCGCACAGGGCCAGGGCCATGCGGGAATCGAGCGTACGGCAAATTTCCAGCCACCAGCGGTAGTCGTCACGGTCACCGGAGAAGTACGCCCGTTCGGCGATATCGCGAGCAGTTTCAGCTGCACCGAGGCCATACCGGGCAAAGTGACGCAGCGCCGCGCGCAATACGGCATCATCGCCCAGATCGAGGGCATTGTCATTGGCGGCCCTGCCCATTGGCACGGCGGACGGCAAGCGTCCCAGGATCGTGCGGGCACCTGGGCGAGCGGCGGCGAAATGGATCGTCATTAATGGGTCCGGACCGGAAGCGAGGGATGATGCAGGTTCTCTAGCAAAGCTCCGCTAAGGGTTCGTGTTTGGCTATGGTTGTCATGGTCTTAACGCTGTTCGATCAGCTTCCGGGCTGCGTGATCCAGCGGCCGCTGTTCTGGAATTCGGGCCGCACACCGCTTGCCTGCGGCAGCTTGGCGCCTCGGTGCAGAGCCTCGCCGCCGCGCGACTGGATCTCCTGCGAATAAACCGGCGCTGGTGCGGCACGAACCGAAGTGAGGCCGGTGGCAGTTGGCACAGTTGCACTGGTCTTGGCCGCATTGCCCTGCGCGGTCTTCAGGCTGGCTTCATATGCGCGTTGCAACGCCAGCGGATCGAGCGCCGGATCCGCGGCAGTAACAATGGCAGCACTGCGCGGATGCGGTGCGGCTACCGGTTCGCCGCCCAGATAGGCAAAGCGGAAGGCTGCTGGCGTTCCTGCTGCGCCGCCGAACCGGTAGAAGCGGTGCATCCCGATCGTGCCAAGGTGCACCAGACTGTCCGCCCAATAGGGGTGGATCTGGATCGTATGGTAATGGGTCGCCAGGCCGACACTTGGCTCGACATAGCCCGACAGCGCTGCCCGGGCGACGTTCTCGGCGCGGAGCCAGAAGAAGCGGGTCGGAATGCGGGCGAGCGCGCCGTCGCAGGTGAAGCTGAACTGGCAGCCGGTGCGGCGCTCTGATCCCTGAAAAACCACGCCGCAAACCGTGTTAGGATAGCTGGGATGGGCGACCCGGTTCAGCACCACCTGCGCCACAGCGCGCTGGCCGGCATCCGCCTCGCTCGCGGCTTCGTAATAGACCGCAGCGGTCAGGCATTGCAGCGCACGGGCACGATCGATCCCGCTGTTATCGACACGCAATGCCCGCGCGATCGGACCGGCCATGGGATGCATCGCAGCGGGTGCGGCATCGGAATGGACTTCGTCGCCCAGCAGCGGCGTCTTGTCGGGGGAAAGATAATAGAAGGCCGAACCGGGAAAGCTGTCACCAGCTTTTTCGAATGGCATTGGTTCGATTTGCGGCCCGGTCAGCACTTCGGCAGGGCCGGCGTTGCCGATATCGAAACTGCGCCATTCCTCTGGCGCGGCAAGCGCCGGGAAGGCAACAGCGGCAAGCAGGACCAGCGCGAGCCGCCCACCGTGCGACCGCTTGGCGTGGTTTGTCGACGTCGTCTCCGCGCGCTGCGGCAACTGCGTGACAAAATCACGCTGGCGCGGCTGCGGCGGGAAGGCGATCGGCTTGGTCATCGTTACTTTCTATGGCTCTTTCAGTTGCGAGCGGCGCGCCCGGACGCGTATCCTGATTTTGCCTGTGCCGCGCCCTTGCTTTTCGGGCAGTACCGAAAGGAAACACTCCCACCAGATAATGTGAAGCCGTTAAGAAATGGCCCGCTTGTCATAGGCACCAGCTGGGTCTATCCGCCGCTTCACGTCATGGGTTGTCCGGTGAAAGCCGGGCCTAAGAGGGAAGCGGGCTGAAAATCCCGCGCTGCCCCCGCAACTGTGACCGGGGAGTTTGTCCTCCACATGCCACTGGCCGTCAGGCTGGGAAGGCGGGGGCAGGCATTGATCCGGGAGCCAGGAGACCTGCCGATGACGGTCGTTCCGCAGCCGGGCGGGGTGTACCGGGTGTAAGCAGGAGCTCGCGATTTCGTGCGGGCGGCCTTGCCATGGACGGCGTTCGTTCATGTGTAAGGAATGCTTGTGAAATACCTATTTTTGTTGAGTTGTTCGCTTTTGGTTTCTGCTCCAGCGGCAGCGGAGGGCGCGGCGGATGACATCATGATCGCTGACCCAATCCGCGATGATCTGATCACGGTCGTTGCAACTGGCCTTAAGTCGCGGATCGACCGGACCGGCCAGTCGGTAAGTGTGATCGGCGCGGATGAAATCGCCGCGATCCAGGGGCCGGACCTGACCCGGGTGCTGGAACGGTTGCCCGGCATCACCATCACTCGCAACGGCAGCCTCGGCGCCTTTACCGGAGTGCGGCTGCGCGGCGCGGATGCCGAACAACTGCTGGTGCTGGTCGATGGCGTGCGGGTGAATGATCCCTCATCACCTGGCGGCGGGTTTGACTTCGGCAGTTTGTTGAGCGGCGGGATCGCCAAGATCGAACTGCTGCGCGGTTCCAACAGCGTGGTCTGGGGCAGTCAGGCGATTGGCGGGGTGCTAGCGGTTACCTCCAAGGACGTGAACGGCGCCGAGGGCCGAGTTGAGTATGGCGCGCGCGACAGCCTTGATACCAGCGCCAGCGCCGGTCTGGCCAAGGATCGCTATGCTATCAGCTTCAATGGTGGTTACACCCGCACCGATGGCATTTCTTCGGCCGCCAGCGGCACCGAGGCGGACGGCTTTCGCCAATGGCGCATCGGCGGCCGCGGGCGGCTTGATCTGGCGGAGGGACTCTCGGCCAATCTTGCTGCGCGCTACACCGATAGCCAGGTCGATCTCGATGGTTATCCGGCACCGTTTTATGATTTTGCCGATACGCCGGAATTTCAGAAGAGCCGCGAAGCCTCGGGCCGCGCCGGGCTTGCCTATCAGGCGAGCGGTTGGGAACTCGCGGCGGGCTATGGCCTGTCGGATACGCGCCGGGACTACTATGATCCGACTTACGGGACCGCACCCAGCTATGGCTACAAAGGCCGCAGCGAGCGGGCCGATCTTTCGGGTGGAGTAAGTCTGACCGACCAATTCCGAGTCATTTTCGGCGCGGACAGCGAATGGAGCCGGTTTTCCAGCAGCTTCGATGCCGAGCAGAAGGCGCGCCTCTCCAGCACGCACGCTTTGCTGACCTATAATACCGATCGACTCAATCTTGCCGCTGGCGTCAGGCTGGATGATCACAGCCAATTCGGCAGCGAATGGACTTTTGGGGCCAATGGCAGCTTCGCTGTATCGGACGATTGGCGGATCCGCGCCTCCTATGGCGAAGGCTTCAAGGCTCCGACGCTGTACCAGCTGTTGTCCGATTACGGCAACGCCGCACTCACCCCCGAACGCAGCCGCAGCTATGAGATCGGGATCGAGCGGGGGGACCGCAATTCCGCGCTGCATTTTGCGCTCACCGCGTTTCGGCGCGATAGCCGCGATCTGATCGCTTTCGTCTCCTGCACCAGCCTCAATGTCTGTGCCACCCGGCCTTATGGCACTTACGACAATGTCCGCAGCGCCCGCGCCGAGGGCTTCGAGGCGGAGGCTGATGCAGCCGTAAGCGACCGGTTGCGGGTCCGCGCCGCCTATAGCTACGTCAAGGCCATCAACCGCGCCTCGGGCTATGACCTCGCCCGCCGCCCGCGCCATGCCTTGACCCTTGGCGCAGATTGGCAAACGCCGCTGCATGATCTGACCTTGGGCGCGGATTTGCGGATGGTGTCGGACAGCTTCGATGATCCGGGCAACTTCACCTCGATCGACGGCTATGCGCTGGTTACGGTGCGGGCCAGCCTTCCAGTAACCGAGCAGGTTGAACTGTTCGGCCGGATCGAGAACGTCACCGACATCAGCTATCAGACCGCCGCCGGATATGGCACCGCGGGCCGCTCGGCCTATGCCGGGGTCAGGGCGCGGTTCTGATGCGCGGTGCGGTAGCCTTGCTGGCTCTGGCTCTGGCGGCTTGTTCGCCCGCGCCGGCCAGCGAGGCGCCGCATCAATTCCCGGCCATTGTCAGCCTCAATCCCTGCACCGATGCCATTCTGGCCGAGGTGGCGGACCCGTCGCAAATCCTCGCGATTTCGCATTACAGCCATGATCCGGCGTCGAGCTCGATGGACCTTGCCACCGCCAGGCGCTTTGCCGTTACCGGCGGCACGGTGGAGGAAGTGCTGGCGCTGCGTCCCGATGTGGTGGTCTCGGGCAATTTCATGAGCCCGGCGACCGTCGGCGCGATGAACCGGCTGGGCTTGCGGCTGGAGCAGCTGCCGATTGCCCCCACCATTGCGGCGAGCGAGGCGCAGGTTCGTGCGCTGGCGCGCCTCGCCGGGCATCCTGAGCGCGGTGAGGCATTGATCGCGCGGATCGAGGCGGCGCTGGCCACCGCCGCGCCGCCGCCGGGCAGTGCGGCGATCCCGGCGGTCGTCTGGCAGTCGGGCGGGATAGTCCCAGGCGGCGACACGCTGATTACCGAGCTGCTGCGCCGTACCGGCTTTGCCAGCCTGAGCGCGGCGCGGGGGTTTAAGCAGGCCGATATCCTGCCGCTGGAAGCGATGCTGGCCGATCCCCCTGACGTGATCCTGACCGCAGGCGAACCGCGCGCCAATGAGGGCCGGTTGCTGGCGCATCCAGCGCTGGCGGCCCTGAAAGACACGCGGCGTGAGCGGTTTGACCCTTCCTTGCTGTGGTGCGGCGGGCCAACGATTATCCGCGCGGCGCAGCGGCTGGCAGCGGTGCGGCGAAGCCTGTGAACCGCCCGATCCCTCTCCTCTTGCTCGCGTTGGCCATTGCGGTGCCGCTGTCGTTGCTCGCGGGCCGGGTGTGGATCGATCCGTTCGATCCGCTAACCCCCAACGCTGCAATAATCCTGACCGAACTACGTCTGCCGCGCGCGCTGCTGGCGCTGTGCGTCGGGGCAGGGCTGGGGGCTGCGGGCGCGGCAATGCAGGGCTATCTGCGCAATCCGCTGGCCGATCCCGGTCTATTCGGGATCGCTCCCGGCGCGGCGCTGGGGGCGGTGCTCAGCTTCTGGACTGGATATTCTGCCGCGCCGTGGACGCTGCCGGTGTTCTCGCTAGCGGGAGCCGCCGCGGCGATGGGACTGCTGGTGTTGATTGCCGGGCGCAGTGGCGGCGTTGCCTTGTTCACGCTGGCCGGAATGATGATCGCCAGTCTGGCGGGGGCGCTGATGAGTCTGGCGATCAGCTTCTCGCCGACACCATTTGCGATGAGTGAAATCGTCACCTGGCTGATGGGTGCGCTGACCGATCGCGGCTGGCACGAGGTGTGGATTGCCGCGCCACTAACGCTGGTCGGGCTTGTACTCTTGCGGCTTGCCGGGCGCGGGCTGGATGCACTGACACTGGGCGAGGCGGCGGCTCGCTCGCTCGGGATGGAGCCGCGCATTCTGCAAGCCCTGATGATCGCCGGTGTCGGCCTGACCGTGGGCTCTGGCGTGGCCGTTGCCGGGATTATCGGCTTTGTCGGGCTGATGGTGCCGCATTTCGTTCGGCCCTTCACCAACCGGCGCCCGTCCGCGCTGATCGTGCCGAGCGCGCTGGCCGGTGCATTGTTGCTGCTGGTTGCCGATTGCCTGTGCCGGGTG
>JANOFJ010000064.1:0-10086 GCA_031413595.1 Novosphingobium sp. | reverse complement strand
CGATTGTTGGTCACCTGGCGAATGCAGCGCAGCGAGCTGTCGCTTCCATCTGGCGCGATAAGGCGCAGGAAGCTGGCCGACATGCGGCGGAATTTCTGACCCTTCTTGGGACCGCTGGTTACCACCACCATATCGCCGGTCAGAAGATAGGAACCGCGACCGCTGATGGTGCCATAGCTGGAGGCGTTGGAAATCGAAAAGTCCTGCGCTGGCACCCGCACTCCAGCCGGGCCGGTGGCATCGCCCGGCAACTCGCAGACATAGGTTCCGAGCTGCAAAGTGGCGATCGGCCCGCCCGGTGCGGCGACTGCCGGACCAGCGGCTAGAATGGCCAGGAGTGGGAGGATTCGCTTCATCGGACAGTCCTTGCTCGCGCGCGGCTTAGCAGTAAGTGAACGTGCACGCTACCAAGGCGGATTGCTCATGGCTTGCCGCGCGGGCGCCCGCGCGCTAAGGGCCCGCCTTTCCTATCTCCCGCTCTTTCAAAACTGAAGGCTCTCCCCATGAAGATCAGCGGCGTGGACATTCGTCCCGGCAACATTCTGGAATATGAAAAAGGCATCTGGAAAGTTGCCAAGATCCAGCACACCCAGCCCGGCAAGGGCGGTGCTTTCATGCAGGTCGAGATGAAGAACCTGAACGATGGCCGCAAGACCAACGTCCGCTTCCGCAGCCAGGACACGATCGAAAAGGTCCGCCTCGATACCAAGGATTTCCAGTACCTTTACACCGATGGCGATGCGCTGGTGTTCATGGACAAGGACAATTATGAGCAGATCACGCTGCCCGCCGATTTGCTTGGGGATGCCGCGGCGTTCCTGCAGGACGGCATGGATGTGGTGCTTGAGCTGTGGGAAGAGCGCCCGATCAGCGTCGAATTGCCAGAACAGATCGAAGCGACGGTCGTCGAGGCCGATGCCGTCGTCAAAGGCCAGACCGCCTCGTCCAGCTTCAAGCCTGCGATCCTCGACAATGGCGTGCGCGTGATGGTGCCGCCGTTTATCGGCGCAGGTACGCGGATCATCGTCGATGTCTATGAGCGCAGCTACGTCGGAAAGGTTGGCTGAGCTAAATCATGGCAATTGTCTCCGGCCTCGTCCGCGTTATGGAAAAAGCCGCCCGCAAGGCCGGGCAGCGCCTGCGCCGCGACTTTGGCGAGGTCGAGCATCTGCAGGTCAGCCGCAAGGGTCCCTCGGATTTCGTCTCCAAAGCCGATCATGCCGCCGAGCGGACAATCTGGGAGGAACTCAAGGCCGCCCGGCCCGATTGGGGTTTCCTGCTGGAAGAATCAGGTGAGATCGAGGGCGATCCGAGCAAGCCGCGCTGGATCGTCGATCCGCTCGATGGCACCTCCAATTTCCTCCACGGCATCCCGCATTTCGCCATTTCGATCGCGGTCCAGGAGCCGCGGCTGGATGGCAGCGGCTGGGGCGATGTCACCACCGGGATCGTCTATCAGCCGATCACCGATGAAAGCTTCTGGGCCGAAAAGACCCGTGGCGCCTGGCTCCAGGATCGCCGGTTGCGCGTTTCAGGCCGCCGCCACCTCGATGAAAGCCTGATTGCCACCGGGATACCCTTCCAAGGCCGCGGTAATGGCGCGGAATGGGGCAAGATTTATAACGCGATCGGCCCCGAAGTGGCCGGAATCCGCCGCTTCGGTTCGGCCGCGCTCGATCTCGCCTGGGTAGCGGCAGGGCGATATGACGGTTTCTGGGAAACCGATCTCGCCCTGTGGGATACTGCTGCTGGCTGCCTGCTGGTGCGCGAGGCGGGCGGGTTCGTGACCGATTTCCGCGGCCGGTCGCAGCCGATTTGCGATGGTGAAGTTCTGGCCGGTAACGATGTGCTCCACTCCAAGC
The DNA here is from genome assembly GCA_031413595.1 of Novosphingobium sp. Classification (GTDB taxonomy): domain Bacteria; phylum Pseudomonadota; class Alphaproteobacteria; order Sphingomonadales; family Sphingomonadaceae; genus Novosphingobium. Next base: position 8,224 of record JANOFJ010000064.1, on the reverse strand, counting down.
TGCACAAATTGCTGGCAGGAGCGCTCAAGGCCGGTTGAAGATCTGGGCGCGGGTCGCTAAAGGCCCAGCCTGTTGGTGCGCCCCTGTGGCGGAATGGTAGACGCGCTCGACTCAAAATCGAGTGTTGAGAGACGTGCCCGTTCGAGTCGGGCCAGGGGCACCAACCGCAATTCCTCAAATATGTCCAAACCGCGCGTCGGGGAAAAATGGTTTCCTTCGTCTCAACCATCTTCTGTAAAATTTACCGACATTTCATTTATCCCGATTAAGCCGGAGCCTGCTTGCCATCAGGGATACGGCCGACGGAACAATGATCCGCCTTTTCAAACACTACATCCCGCATGCGGTGCTGCTGCTGGGGCTGATCGATATCGGCCTGCTGTTCCTTGCCGGCGATCTTGGCTGGCGGCTGAGGATCGGGCAACTTGGGCTCGAGCCGGGCTACCTTGCCGAGCGCGCCTGGCAGCTGGCTGCCTATACAGCGCTGATGCTGTCGGCGATGATCGCGGTCGGGGTTTACGGCGCGGATTCGCTGCGTTCGATGCGGTTCGCCACGGCCCGGCTGCTGGTGTCGGTTTCGATCGGCATCATCGCGCTGGCTTTTGTGGATTTCGTGCTTGGCGGGCATAATTTCTGGCGCTCGACTTTGGCTTATACGATGCTGCTATCGATCGGTTTGCTGGTTCTGAACCGGCTGATTGTTGGCGGCATTCTAGGTGCATCGGCCTTCCGGCGCCGGGTTCTTGTGCTCGGTGCGGGCGCGCGGGCAGACCGGTTGCGCAAGCTGGGTGAACGGGAGGAAAGCGGTTTTGCGATCGTCAGCTACATCGGCATGACCGAAAGCGTGCACGTGGTCGAAGAAGCGATCAACCGTTCGGCGATCCACGATCTGGCGCGCTTTGTCGAAAATCTTGGGGTCAGCGAAGTGGTGCTGGCTCTTGAGGAGCGCCGCAATGCCCTGCCGCTCAAGGATTTGCTGCGGATCAAGACCGCCGGCGTGCATGTGAACGATTTTTCCAGTTTTATTGAACGCGAGACCGGCCGGGTCGATCTGGATACGGTCAATCCCAGCTGGCTGATCTTTTCCGATGGGTTTTCCTCGGGCCGCGCGCTGTCCAGCGCTGCGAAACGGGTTTTTGATGTTACCGCCAGCGCGATCCTGCTGGCACTGACTGTGCCGGTGATCGCGATTTTCGCACTGCTTGTGAAGCTTGACAGCAAGGGCCCGGCTTTCTTCCGCCAAAGCCGCGTCGGGCTTTATGGAACCTGCTTCGATGTGATCAAACTCCGCTCGATGCGTGTCGATGCCGAAGCGGATGGCGCGCAGTGGGCGACCAGAGACGATCCGCGCGTGACCCGGGTCGGCCGGTTCATCCGCAAGATCCGGATCGATGAGTTGCCGCAGACCTGGAGCGTCCTCAAGGGCGAGATGAGCTTCGTCGGCCCGCGGCCCGAGCGTCCTGAATTTGTCTCGGGCCTTGAGGAAGACCTGCCGTTCTATGCCGAACGCCACATGGTCAAACCCGGGATAACCGGCTGGGCCCAGATCAATTATCCCTACGGCGCCTCGATCGAGGATTCGCGCCACAAGCTGGAATACGATCTCTATTACGCCAAGAATTACACGCCGTTTCTCGATCTGTTGATCCTGATGCAAACGTTGCGGGTCGTGCTGTGGCACGAGGGCGCACGCTGATCATGGTTGACGTCTGGTCCATCGTCGCGACTTTGGCCTATGGCAGCGGCGCGGCTACTGCGCTGTCGTGCGCGCTGTGGCTCCATACGCGCCGCGAGAAATTTGGCGAGGCAAGTCCTGCGCTGGTCGCGGCCATGGCAATGACGGCGCTGTGGGCTGCGACCGGGCTGATGCTCGCTGATCCCAAGGCCGTTGGCCTCGGCCTGATTGTTCAGCCACTTGCAGAATCCTTGCGAAACCTTGCCTGGCTGTTTGCGCTCTACCGCCTGTTTTCCAGCGATGGACGGCACGCCAGCATCAAGCAGGTTCGCCCGATGGTAGCGGCATTGGCATTTGTCGAGTTGCTCCAGCCAGCTTTGCAGGCCTTGCTCGCGCAATACGATCCCAATGATGCAGGGCGGGAGCTGGCATTCCAGTTAAGCGCCTTGTTCCGCCTGCTGGTGGCTGTGGGCGGGCTGGTTCTGGTTCATAATCTGTACGTCGGGGCATCGGCGCAGGCGCGGCTGGCATTGCGTTGGCCGGCCACAGCGCTGGGCCTGATGTGGCTGTTCGATCTAAACTACTTCACCGTAGCGTATCTTTCAGCAGGATCGCCGATCGTACTGGCCTCGTTCCGGGGAATAGTGGCACTGGGCATGGCTGCGGCGCTGGCGCTGGGCGCGGGCCAACGGAGTGAGGAGCTGCGGTTCCGCCCGTCGCGCGCGGTGGCGTTCCAGTCTGTCTCGCTGCTGTTGATCGGCGGCTATCTGGTTACGATGGTCGCGATTGCGCAATGGTTGTCATACGCCGGAGGTGATTTCGCCGGGTTTGTGCAACTGGCATTCGTTGCCACAGCTTCGGTCGCGGCGGTGGCCGTGCTCCCCTCGCGCCGCATCCGCAGTTGGCTGCGTGTGACACTGGCCAAGCACTTCTTCCAGCACCGCTATGACTACCGGGCGGAGTGGCTGCGTTTTACCCGCACGATTGGTCAAGGCAGCGCCCGCATCGCGCCACTGGAGGAGCGGGTCATTCAGGCGGTCGCCGATATTGCCGACAGCCCCGCCGGCCTGCTGCTCACCACCGGCGATCACGGCCAGCTGGTGCTGGCCGCGCGCTGGGCATGGCCAACCGCAGATGTCCCGGCAGAGGCGCTTGCGGTCGAAAATGTGCGTTTCTTTGAACAGGACGGCTTCATCGTTGATCTTGATGATTTGCGCGCCGGCCGGGTGCGGAAGGGCGAGGAAGCGCATGTACCCGAATGGCTGCGCAGCGAGCCGCGGGCATGGGTGCTGGTTCCGCTGCTTCACTTTGAGCGGCTGGTCGGGATGGTGGTGCTCGCCCGTCCGTCCCATGCGCGGCGGCTGGATTGGGAAGACTTTGATTTGCTGCGGGTCGCCGGGCAACAGCTCGCCAGTTATCTGGCTGAACATGCCGGGCAAGAGGCCCTGGCCGAGGCAAACCGGTTTGACGATTTCCATCGCCGCATCGCGTTTGTGATGCATGACATCAAGAATCTGGCCAGCCAGCTTAGTCTGCTTGCCAGAAATGCAGAGCGTCACGCTGAAAATCCGGAATTTCGATCCGATATGCTGCTTACGTTGCGCAATTCGGCAGACAAGCTAAACGCGCTGCTGGCGCGGCTTTCCAGGTATGGTCCCGGGCAAATCGATGCACTGGCTCCGGTTCCGGCCGAAGTGGTTGTGAAGGCCGTGATGGAGCAGTTCCGCGCCAGTCACCCGGTCGTGCTGGTCAACAGCACGCCCTGTGAGATGTCAGCCCGGCGCGAAACGCTGGAACAAGTGCTGGTCCATCTGGTGCAAAACGCAGTGGACGCCAGTGCGGCAGATTCGCCGGTCTTCCTGAGCATCAGTTCGGATGGCTTGCATGGCGCGATCGAAGTGACCGATTCAGGCGTGGGCATGAGTCCCGATTTCATCCGGACCCGGCTGTTCAAGCCGTTCGTTTCCTCCAAGCCGGGTGGCTTCGGAATAGGCGCCTATGAGGCGCGCGAACTGGTCCGGGCGATGCATGGGCGGCTCGACGTCGAAAGCCGCGAGGGGCTTGGTTCGCGCTTCACCGTGCGCCTTCCGCTCGCCTCTGCCTCCGGAATGCTCAAGACCCTTGGCCGGGATGATCAGAAAGTAGCGTGATGTCAGATACAAAACCCAAGCTGCTCATCGTTGAGGATGACCCTGGCCTTCAGGCCCAGCTCAAATGGGCTTATCCGGACTTTTCCGTGATCATTGCGGGCGACCGGGCCAGCGCACTTACCGCGCTGCGCGCCGAGGAACCCGCCGTGGTTACGCTCGATCTTGGCCTGCCGCCGGATCCTGATGGGACCAGCGAGGGCTTTGCCATCCTCGATGAGATCATGGCGCTCAAGCCTGATACCAAGGTAATCGTGGCATCCGGCCACGGGGCCCGCGAAAGTGCGCTTCAGGCCATCGCCAAGGGGGCCTATGATTTCTACCAGAAGCCGGTGGACATCGAGGCACTGGGCCTGATTGTGCTGCGTGCCTTCCAGCTTCACGCGATCGAGGCCGAAAACCGCCAGCTTGCCACCCGCAGCGACGATGGCAACAAGGTGCTGGGCCGGCTCATCACCAGCGCGCCCGAAATGGTCCGCGTTGCCCGGACAATCGAACGGGTGGCCAATACCAACGTCTCGGTGATGTTGCTGGGCGCCAGCGGGACCGGCAAGGAACTGCTGGCCCGGGGATTGCACGAAGCGAGTGACCGGCGCGGCGGCGCGTTTGTGGCAATCAACTGTGCCGCGATCCCCGAGAACCTCCTGGAAAGCGAACTGTTCGGGCACGAGAAGGGCGCTTTCACCGGCGCGGTAAAAACCACCGAGGGCAAGATCGAGCTGGCCAACGGCGGCACGCTGTTCCTTGATGAGGTGGGTGACATCCCGCTCCAGCTGCAGGTCAAGCTGCTGCGCTTTTTGCAGGAGCGGGTGATCGAGCGGATCGGATCGCGCAAGTCGATCGCGGTCGACACGCGGATCGTCTGCGCCACCCACCAGGATCTTGAGGCCATGATCGCCGACGGGCGGTTCCGCGAAGATCTGTTCTATCGGCTCGCCGAAATCGTCGTGAAAATCCCCAGCCTTGCTGAAAGGCCCGGAGACGCGACCTTGTTGGCCAAGGTTTTCCTCGCCCAGTTCGCGCGTGAGATGAACCCGCAGGTCAAGGGATTTTCCGCCGATGCGCTGGCGGCAATCGACAGCTGGCCATGGCCCGGAAACGTCCGAGAGCTGGAAAACCGGGTCAAGCGCGCTGTGATCATGTCGGACGACAAGCTGGTCGGGGCAGGGGACCTCGATCTGGCCGAACTGGACCAGGAGCAGTGCCAGGCGCTCAACCTCAAAACGGCGAGGGAAGTCTCTGATCGCAAGTTGATCCGCCATGCGCTGGCCCGCAGCGAAGGCAATATTTCCAGCACTGCCAAGCTGCTGGGGATCAGCCGGCCAACCCTGTATGACCTGCTCAAGCAATATGACATGCAAGCCTGAGCGCCGCTGGCGCAGGCTCGTGCGGCTGGGGCCGATGCGACTGGTACCGCTCGGACTGGGCATGGCAATGGTCGGACTTGCCCTGGCTCAGGCTGGTCCGGGCGGTGCCTCACCCGGTGCTGCCGGAGGGATTGTCGGTCAGGCCCAGGCGGCGCTAGACAATGGCGATGGCATCGCCGCCGAAGCCGAACTGCGCCGGGCATTGCAGGCTGGGGCGAGCAAGACTGATGTTGCCGCCTCGATGGGCGAAGCGTTGCTGCTGCAGGGGCAATTGTCCAAAGCGCGCGTATGGCTTGCTCCGGGTCAATTCGCCAGAGGGCGGGAAGCCTATGGTTTCCGGATGCTTGGCAAGCTTGAGCAGTTGCAGGGGCAACTTTCGGCCGCCGGGCAGGCTTTCGACCGGGCTCTGGGTTTCAGCACGAATGACCCGCTGCTGTGGGTCGATATCGGCCGCCTGCGCTATGTTGGCGGCGAGCAGCTCCAGGCAATCGATGCGGCCGAGCGGGCGCTTGCAATCGCTCCCGGAAATGTCCGGGCCCTGGAGTTTCGCGCTCAGTTGATCCGCGATCAATTCGGCCTCCAGGTGGCGATGCCTTGGTATGAACGCGCGCTTGAGGAGGCCCCCGATGACCTTGCCTTGCTGGGCGGCTATGCCGCGACGCTGGGCGAGCTTGGGCGGGCGAGCGAAATGCTCATCGTCACCCGCAAGATGATCGTGCTTTCCCCGCGCGATCCGCAGGCGTTTTATCTCCAGGCCGTGTTGGCGGCGCGGGCTGGCAAGTCAGAGCTCGCCCGCAGGCTGCTGGGCCGGACCGGTGAGCGGCTGAGCGAGGTTCCTGCGGCCATGATGCTGCAGGGGATACTCGAACTGCGCGCCGGCAATGCCAACCGCGCTTTGGAAATTCTGGATCGGCTCGCCAGCCGTCAGCCCGCCAATTTGCGGGCCCAGGCCCTGCTGGGGCGGGCGCTTTACGATGTTGGTGATTATCAGCGATTGATTGATCGCTTCGGGGCAGCGGTATCGCGCTCCGATGCTCCGACCTATCTGGTTGCGCTGGTTGCCGAAGCGCATGAGGAGATAGGCGACCGGGCCGGTGCTGCGCCGCTGCTGGACCGGGTAGCGGCGGCGGCACCTCCTGCCATCATGCCGATTGCCGAGCGTGATCCGCCTGGTGTTCTGGTGCTGGGCTGGCGCGATGCACCGGCGAGCGCGGGGACCGCGGTCCCTTATGTCCGAAGCCTGATTTCGGCGGGAGATTTTGCAGGAGCCGAGCAGGTCGCCGAACAGTATCGCGGGGCCCGGGCCGGATCGGGTGATGCGCAGGCGCTGGCCGGCGATGTCCAGCTGGCACTGGGCCGAGGCGGCCCGGCGCTTGAACGCTATAGTGTGGCATCCCGCATCCGCTTCCCAGAAGGGCTGCTGCAGCGGATGGTCGATGCGCTGGACGCGCAAGGGCGCAGCAATGAAGCGCCGGGACTGGTCTCCGCCTATCTTGGCGCATATCCCGGCAGCCGTCTGGCCGCCCGGATTGCGGCCAATCAATCGGCCTATGCCGGCGATTGGGGGCGGAGCCGCCTGCTGCTCGAGAATTTGCGGGCGCGGGGAGGAAACCGCGACTTCAGGCTGCTGGCTGATCTGTCGCTGGCGCAGGTCAGGACCGGGGATGCTGCGGCCGCTTTGGAAAGCGGGAGCCGGGCCTATCAGCTCCAACGGGCCAGTCCGGTTGCGGCGCAGGCCTATGGCATGGCGCTGGTCGCGGCGGGTCAGCGCCTGCCGCTTGCCCGGCAATTGCTGGAAAAAGCGCGAAAAGTGGGTGGGGATAATCCGCTGCTGGTAGAAAGCCGCGCCAAATTGAAATAGAGGCCGTCCTTCAAGCTGAGCGGGGAAATGAAAAATGGCCGGTGTTCTCGATGGAGTGACCGTGATCGAGTTGGCCGGGATCGGGCCGGCACCGTTTGCGGGCATGATGCTCGCCGATCATGGCGCCCGGGTCATCCGGGTGGAACGCCCCGCCGCCGCTGGCAGGTTTGGCGATGGCGGCAACCGCGATATCCTGGGCCGCAATCGGACCCGGATCGAGCTTGATCTGAAAGACCCCGCCGCGATTGCAGAGCTGAAGCAACTGGCTTGCAAGGCCGATGCATTGATTGAAGGGTTTCGCCCGGGCGTGCTTGAACGGCTTGGTCTCGGACCGGAAGTGCTGCTGGCGAACAATCCGAAGATCGTGATCGGCCGGATGACCGGTTGGGGCCAGGAAGGACCGATGGCGCCGCTTGCCGGGCATGACATCAACTACATTTCGTTGGCCGGCGCGCTCCACACCTATGGCCGCAAGGGCGAAAAGCCGAGCTTTCCGGTCAATGCGGTCGGCGATTTTGGCGGTGGCGGGATGATGCTGGCTTTCGGCATTGTCGCTGGCATCCTCAATGCCCGCAGCACTGGCAAAGGTCAGGTGGTTGACTGCGCGATGGTGGACGGCGCGGCGATTCTATCGGCGATGACCTATTCCTTCCTCGCCAATGGACAGTGGCGCGATGAGCGCGGGGTCAATACGCTCGATAGCGGCGCGCATTTCTACGACACCTATGAAACGTCTGATGGCAAGTGGCTCTCGATCGGCTCGATTGAACCGCAGTTCTACGCATTGCTGCTCGAAAAGACCGGTCTGACGGGCGATCCCGACTTTGCCCAGCAATTGGACCCCGCCAAATGGGATGAGCTAGGCGCGCGCCTGACTGCGCTGTTCCTCACCAAAACTCGCGACGAATGGTGCGCGGTGATGGACGGCACCGACATCTGCTTTGCCCCGGTGCTCAGCCTGACCGAAGCGCCGCAGCATCCGCACAATGCGGCGCGCGCCACCTTTGTGGAGGATGGCGGGATCATCCAGCCAGCGCCCGCGCCGCGCTTTTCCGCCACTCCAGCGCCACCGGTGAAGATCGCCGGTCGCTAACCCAATGGGCCGCATCGATCCTTTGGTGCGGCTGCTGATCGCCGCGATCCTGCTCGCGAGCTTGCTGCCGGTAAGCGGGGG
>JANOFJ010000063.1:0-3804 GCA_031413595.1 Novosphingobium sp. | reverse complement strand
GGCGAAATAGTGTGCGACATTCCGCTTGGTCCGCTCGCCGACGAAGCCCCGCTCTACGAACGCCCATTCGTCCGCACGCCGCCGCCCGCCCCCCTGACCGACATCCCCGAGAGCACCGACATCGCCGCCGACCTCCTCAAGCTGATGGCCTCGCCCGACATCGCCAGCCGCCGCTGGATCTGGGAGCAATATGACAGCCAGGTCGGCGCGGATACGATGCAAAAGTCGGGCGGCGACGCGGCGGTTGTGCGAATCCATGGCACCAAAAAGGCGCTGGCGATGAGCACCGATTGCACCCCGCGCTATTGCTATGTCGATCCCTATGAGGGCGGCAAGCAGGCGGTGGCGGAATGCTACCGGAATTTGAGCGCGGTCGGCGCAACCCCGCTGGCGATCACCAACTGTTTGAACTTTGCGAACCCGCAGCGGCCCGAGATCATGGCGCAGATCGTCGGTTGCCTTGAAGGCATGGGAGATGCCTGCCGGGCCTTGGACTTCCCGATCGTGAGCGGGAATGTGTCGCTTTACAATGAGAGCAAGGCGACGGGCGGGGGGAGCGCGATTTTGCCCACGCCGGCGATAGGCGGCGTCGGCCTGATGCAAGACCATGAGAAAATGGCGACGATTGGGTTCAAGGCTGAGGGGGAGACGATTATCCTCGTTGGCGTACCTGGGCCAATCAGAGATCGACTTCATGGCCAAGACATTTCCAGCTCGAACCGCGCAATTCACAAAGAACAAGTGATCATTCAGGCTAGCGGCGGAAAGCCTAGTTGGGGACACTATATTGGTCAGTCGCTATGGCTGCGTGAAATCGCTGGCCGAGAAGACGGGCTACCTCCTGCGGTTGACCTCACGAAAGAACGTGCGTCTGGTGAGTTTGTCCGCTCCCTTATCGACGATGGACAAGTGACCGCAGTCCATGACATTTCCGACGGCGGCATTGCCGTAGCGTTTGCCGAAATGGCGCTTGCCGGGGGAATTGGGGGCACAATCCAATCGTTTGGCAACCCTTCGATCGACTTTTTCTGCGAAGATCAGGGACGATTTCTGATTACCGCCAATATCACCGAAGAAGACTTTGGCAGCTTGCATCGGCGTGCGAGTGATTTTGGCATTGTCATAGATTGGATTGGCGAGACAGGTGGCGACGAAGTTCGCTTCTTGGGAGAGCTAGAGGAAGTGGCTGGTGTAGTAAGGCTCACCGCCCTGCGCGAAGCCAGCGACAGCTTCTTCCGCGACTGGATGGAAGCGTAATCCGTCGTCCCCGGCTTGACCGGGGACCGCTGGCCTCATCGATCCGACGCTGCATCGACGAGGCCAGCGGTCCCGGATCCAGTCCGGGACGACGAAACATTCCCCCGCCCCCACAACCGTCATGCTGAACTCGTTTCAGCACCCATCGCGCCTCAGAACATGAACAAGCCGCCGCGCGCTCCCTCGCCCGAAACTGGGGTGAGTGCTGCGCGGCGATCCGACGCTGCATCGATGAGGCCAGCGGTCCCGGATCAAGTCCGGGACGACGCGCTAATCAGGCCGCCTTCGACACCAGCAAGTCATACGGATCAATTCCACCCGCACGCCAGGTCTGATGCGCCTGCGTGTAATAGCGCGTAGGCGTGATGCCCAGCTTGGCGCGGGCTTCATCCACCTGCATCGCCAGCAATTCACGGATCGGGGTTTCGATGATCCGCGGGCAGGCCTTGCCCAACTTCTGGCCTTCACGCACCGCGTGCAGCACCGGGGCTTTGCTCTTGAGCGTCTTCTTCATGTTCAGGCCGGCCGAATAGGCGATGAACAGATGCGCCGGGCTTGGCTGCTGGCTGTAGGTGAAGGCCAGAACGCAGGCCTCGCCCAGCGCATCGCGGCCATAGCCGGTCAGGATGTGGAGCAGATCATGGGTATCGCGCAGGCGGTTCAGATACCACGCGAACTGGTCATTAAAATCGTAGCGGCCATTATTGAAGCGCTCGAACTCATCGACCAGGCCCTTTGCGCTCAGCCCTTCGCGTTCCATGAAATCGCAATAGGCGTGGGCAACACTGCCTGCGGGCAGGCGGCGCAGCGCGGCGTGATCATCGAGAATCGCCGGCAGATAAGGCTCGCTCGCCCGGATCGCCTTGCCGCGTTCACTCTGTAAAAACTTCTCGGCAGCAGGTCGCACGCCCTTCCACGGCAGCGATTCAAAGATGTGAAACACCTCTTCGGTGTTTTCCTTGTCCTTCAGCAGCTCGCGGAAATGATGCCAGGCCTTGAGCGGGCGCAGCACCGGTTCAGGGCGCGCCTCGTTGAACAGCGGCAGACTGGCGAAGTCTGGCGTTGCGGCAGCACCACCAAGATCGTCGGTGGCTGCGGCAAAGGCTGGGGCGGTTGAAGGGCTGAGATTGTCCATGCGTATTAGATGCCATTAACTAACATTGATGTCAATAGCTATCGCTACGCTGGATTCCTCCACAAACTTTAAGCGACAACCCAATCACCTTGCGCAATCCCCAGCAGCCGCAGCACACTAGTCAGATCGCCGCGATCGATTGAGCCATGCGCCGCAGCGCGGGCCTTGGGTTTGGCGTGATAGGCGATGCCATAGCTCGCCGCCTGCAGCATCGGGATGTCATTGGCCCCATCGCCGGTGGCGAGGCTGACTGCGCCATTCAGTCGCTCAGCCTCAGCCACCAGCACCTGCCGCTTGATCGAGCTATCGACAATTCTTCCCGTCAGACCGCCGGTCAGCTTGCCGTGTTCTACGCCCAAACGATTGGCGACCACCCGCTCAAACCCCAGCAGCTCAGCCACCGGATCGGCGAATTGATGGAAGCCGCCTGTGACCAGCACGGTGTGGCAACCATGCGCTTTGAGCGTTGCCACCAGCGTCTTTGCGCCGGGCATCGGGGTGATCCGCTGATCGAGGCATTGCTGGATCGCATCCTCCCCCAGCCCGCCGAGCAGCCGGACACGCAGCGCTAGCGCCTCGGCGAAATCAAGCTCGCCCTGCATCGCCCGCTCGGTAATTTCGGCGATCTGCGCCTTGATCCCGGCAAAGTCAGCCAGCTCGTCGATACATTCCTGGCCGATCATGGTCGAATCCATGTCGGAGACGAACAGCCTCGGCAGCAGCGGCGTGTGGTCGGCCACCAGCAAGTCTGACGGCGTGAATGCCTTGTCGAGAAGGGCGCGCAGCGCCGCCGACGCGCCGCCTTCGGACTCAAACTGGACGACCGTCTCATCATCGCGGAGCGGCTCGGCGCGGTGGAGGCGCATGCCCTGCGCTTCGATATCGCGGATCGCCGATCCAAGATTTGCGGACAGCGCGTCCGGTTCTGCTATCAGCCGGGCAATGAGCACGCAGGGATCCTCTGAATCGGGAGCGGAGAAACCGCCGCTGGCGCTAATCGCAGGGCCGACGGCCAGCGGCAAGAGCGATTGCGCGGTGCGGCTGGCGCTGGCCTTGATAAAGCGCGGGCACAAGCCGGTGGTGATCAATGCCGACAGCGCGCAGGTCTATGCCGATCTGGCGGTGCTGAGCGCGCGCCCGGCCGCCGAAGAAATGCAAGGCGTGCCACATTTCGTGTTCGGGACATGGGACGGAGCCGAGGCCTGCTCCGCTGCAGATTGGGCGGCCCGGGCGCGCGAAGCTGTCGCGAAGGCCCACGCGGACGGCGGCGTTCCGATCCTGGTCGGCGGCACGGGGCTGTATCTGCGCACGTTACTCGATGGGATTGCCCCGGTTCCGGCGATCGATCCGGCTGTTCGTGCTGCAGTCCGGGCGCTCCCGCTGACTGACGCTTTTCGCGCGCTCCAGCACGA
>JANOFJ010000062.1:0-2707 GCA_031413595.1 Novosphingobium sp. | reverse complement strand
GCCGGTGGTGGTTCGCGTGGCATTCAAGCCGACCAGTTCGATCCTGACGCCGGTCGAGACGATCACCCGCGAAGGCGAGGCGGCGGACATCGCTACCCGAGGCCGTCACGATCCTTGCGTTGGCATTCGCGGTGCGCCGGTCGTTGCAGCGATGATGGCGCTGGTGCTGGCCGATCACAAACTGCTCCACCGCGGGCAGTGCGGGTAGGTCTTTCGAGACGGGCCTTCGGCTGAAACTCTAAGGACGAATTATGGCCTCGGTGGCGCTGACCGAAAAGACTTGTTTGGCAGGTAGTCGGCATGGAATCATTTTACCACTTCGATCCTGAATCGTCAGAATTTCCCACGGATCTGGCTGCACCTCACTGCCCATATCAACGATAGAAGCGTTGCAGGTTCCTTCGCTGGCAAGCAGTGTCAACGCCCGAATGGCGCGGCCGAAAGTCTGCTCTTCTCCCAAATCGACGCGATAATTCTCCACATAGGAGGAATCATAGTTGCCTTTGACAATCTTGGTTTCGACATAGTTGGTCAGGCTTGTGACCTGTCTGCCCTCCACTATCCAGCCGTTGCCGTCACGGTTCAACTGCGCCGGCTCTTCGAGGCGGAAAGCATCATGCGCCCAGTTTCCTTCGGGAACCGGGAAGTAATCTCGAACGGAAAAGGTTACGGCGGGCTCGTCGATCCGCGCCCGAGACAAGACTAACCAGACATCACCCGCGGCCAGTAAAAGCAAGAACGCGATTGCGATCCTGCGCGATCTAACTGTGAATGGAAGCAGACTCGTTCTCACCCCCTTGCCCGCCGCAAAACCACATAAACCGCCCCCGCTCCGCCGTGGCGCGGGTGGGCCGGGCGGACTGCGGCGATCTTTGAGCCATGCGGGCCGGCAGCGAGCCAATCGAGCAATTTGGCCCTGATCGCGCCGCGCCGCGAGCCGCGGTCCGCTGCATCAACCGGGCGGGCGCGGCCGGTAATCACCAGCACCATCCGCGCCCCCTGCGACAGCGCCAGTGACAGGCCTTGATCAAGCCGGTCATGCGCCGCATCGAGCCCGTAGCCATGCAGGTCGAGCGTGAAATCGGGCGCAATCGCCGCCTTGGCCAGCTTGCGCTCCCACGAACTGTCGAGGCCGTGCTGATCTAGCGGTCGCGGCCGCGGACGAGTGGCAGGCACCAGCGCGGCCTGCGGCATCACTTTGGCGGCGATGATCGGCTTGGCAGCCTTCAGCTTGCCCGGCGGAAGCCCAGCCGGCGGTGTGGTCATTTCCAACTTGGAAAACTGCTTGCCAGCCAGCGGCCGCACGGTCCCGGCCACCTGCGCCCACAGTGCCGCTTCACTCGCGCTTAGCCCGCGCGGAGGCCGCATTATTTCGCGCCCGCGGCTGACCCAAGCCGGGCCAATGTTCCCTTAGGCAGCAACACCAGCGCTTGTCCGCGCCCGCTCATCCCGCCAGCAATCAGCTTCGCCTGGTCGCCTGCGCCCCAGAAGCTGTCGAACCGGTTGGCACCTTTTATGGCTCCCCCGGTATCCTGGGCGACCCACAGGCCATTGGCCTCGGTCCGATCAAGCGAGAGCCAGACCGGCGCGCCCAGAGGCACAAATTTGGGGTCGGTCGCGACGCTGCTTTGCCCCCGTACCGGCACACCCAGCGCGCCAAGCGGCCCATCACCGGCCAGTTCCTTGAAGAAAATCCAGCTCTTGTTCTCGCGCATCAGCGCCCGGCCTTCCACCGGAAAGTCGCGCAGATACTGGACCAGCCCTTGCATCGAGCCGGGATATTGGCCCGGCCCGGTGCCGATCAGGCCGCGGGCCCGCATCAGCGAGCCGATGCCGGCGTATTCGCGGCCATTTTGCCCGGCATAGCCAATCCGCTTCACGCTGCCATCGGGCGCGCGCAGGCGGCCGGAGCCCTGAATCTGGAGGAAGAAGAAATCAATTGAATCAGCCGCCCAGGCGATTTCCAGTCCCTTGCCTGCCAATGCCCCGTCTTCGATCTCGCCGCGCTCAAAATAGGGCACGAACAGCCCACCCGCATCATAACGGCCCAGCGGTTGCTGACCGCTGGGAGCTGGAGGCGCTTCGCCTGCCTTGGCCCGGATCAGATCGGGCGGAACCGCATAGACCGGAACATCGAACCCCGGCTGGCGGACCCGCACTCCGGCGATATCCGGTTCAAAATAGCCGGTTACGAAGGCACTGCCGTCGCCCACTTTCGCGGTTTCGAAGAATTGATCGAAGAAGCGCGGGGCATCGCTTACCAGCCAAGTGGGGGCGGCGGCCGACGGACTCGACGTTCTTTCTGTAGATATCGTTGAAGGAAGTCATGGATGTGGACATCTGCGTTGACCGGAATGCAGGCTGTCCGACCCAGATGGCGGGGACGCCGCTTGTTTTCAGGGCCGCAGCAAATGCGGCCACACGTTTTTCATACTCGCCTGTCCACGCTGGTGTGCCGATCGCTTCGCGATTGTCGGCGACCTTCATTTGCTGGCGGTCGTTGGTTCCCATCATGATCACGACCACTGCCGGTTTGGTTTCGCTCAGCAGAGCTGGCAGGTTAGCTGACCAATCGTAATAGTCATTGCGGACAAATCCTGACGACCCGTTCCATTTTTCAAGAATTGTAATGCCAGAAGTGTCCGAGAACGCTTCGGTCAAACCTTCCGCGAGGCCACCTGCCATGAAATCGCCGATGACCAGGACC
>JANOFJ010000061.1:0-3683 GCA_031413595.1 Novosphingobium sp. | reverse complement strand
CATGAGCGGGGTATTTACAATATCCGCTCATGCTGAGCTTGTCGAAGCACCCGCGCACGGCTCACCCAACTCCCTCAACGCCCAGCGCGCCGCCTCCGCGACTGCTTCATCCGGATCACTTTCCAGCGCCTTGACCTGCCTAAGGAGCCCCGCGTCGCCACTGTTCCCCGCCGCGATCAGGCAATTGCGGACAAACCGGTCCCGCCCGATCCGCTTGATCGGCGAGCCCGAGAACAGGGCCCGAAAACCCGCATCGTCCAGCGCCAGCAGCTCGGCCAGCCGCGGCGCGGCGAGTTCGGCGCGTGGCAGAAAGGCCTTATTGGCACCGGCAGCCGCCGCGAATTTGTTC
The DNA here is from genome assembly GCA_031413595.1 of Novosphingobium sp. GTDB lineage: Bacteria > Pseudomonadota > Alphaproteobacteria > Sphingomonadales > Sphingomonadaceae > Novosphingobium. The sequence goes on along the minus strand of JANOFJ010000061.1, from coordinate 3,334 downwards.
CACGGGCAAACTGCCAGGCAGTCATCGCAGCCATAGATGCGGTTGCCGATCGCGCGGCGAAACTCCAGCGGGATCGGGCCCTTGTGCTCGATCGTCAGGTAGCTGATGCAGCGCCGCGCATCGAGCCGGTAGGGGGCGGGGAAGGCATCCGTCGGGCAGGCCCGCTGGCAAGCGTCGCACGATCCGCAATTGTCCGCTCCAGCCGCATCGGCGGCAAAGGCCAGAGTGGTGAAGATCGAGCCGAGGAACAGCCAGCTCCCTTCGCTGCGGCTGACGAGGTTGGTGTGCTTGCCTTGCCAGCCCAGCCCGGCCGCCTCGCCCAGCGGCTTTTCCATCACCGGCGCGGTGTCGACGAATACCTTTACCCCCACTTCACCAAGCCCGCGTTTACCAGATTGGTCCACCAGCCAGCGGGCGAGGGCCTTCAGCGCCTTCTTGATCGTGTCATGGTAATCCTTGCCTTGGGCATAGACCGAAATCCTGCCCCGGTCCGGCACCTCGGCCAGCGCCAACGGATCAACAGCCGGAGCATAGCTCATCCCCAGCGCGATCACGCTTTGCGCCTGCGGCCACAGGCCTTGAGGCGAACGGCGGTGGTGCTCACGTTCTTCCATCCACCCCATCGCGCCGTGGTTGCCCTCGCCCAGCCACTCGGCCAGCCGCGCAGCACGCATGGGATCTTCGCCCGCGCCTGCAAAGCCGCACCCGGCAAAGCCCAACCGCCGCGCTTCGATCGCCAGATCCGCTTTCAATTCGTCAAGAAGCGCTGCGTTAACCAAACTTGCTGTTGCTCCTGTTCACCCGGTCGGCTCTATCGGCTCAATCATGAAGTTAGGGGAATACAACTTGGCGAGCAACGCGGGCGAGCAGAATGCGCGGCCACTCGCGATCGAAGCGCGGGGGATAGTGAAGCGCTTCGATGGCTTCACCGCAGTCGACGGTGTCGATCTGCTGGTCCCCGAAGGCTCGATCTACGGGATTCTCGGTCCCAACGGCGCCGGCAAGACCACCACCTTGCGGATGCTGTTGGGGATCATCGATCCGGATTCGGGGATCCGCCGTGTGCTGGGCCATGATCGTCCGCATGAGATCGCCTATGCGATCGGCTATCTACCCGAGGAACGCGGGCTGTACCCATCGATGAAAGCCTATGAGGCGATTGCCTTTATCGGTGCGCTGCGCGGGTTGCCGCTGGCTGAGGGGCGCAAGCGCGGACGGGCGATGCTGGAGGAACACGGCCTGGGCTATGCTGCCGACCGCCAGATCCGCCAGTTGTCCAAGGGCATGGCCCAGCAGGTCCAGCTGCTTGGCACGCTGGTGCACGAGCCGCGGCTGGTGGTTTTTGACGAACCGTTTTCGGGGCTCGATGCGATCAATCAGGGCCGGCTTGAGAAGATGATCCGCGGGCTCGCGGCCAAAGGAACGACGGTGATATTCTCGACCCATGTCATCGCCCATGCCGAGCGATTGTGCGACGAGGTCGCAATCATCGCCGGGGGCCGCGTGCCATTTGCGGGCCCGGTAGACGTCGCCCGCGACCGGATCCGGCCGCAGGTGCGGCTTGAAACCGGCAAGCGCGACGGCGCCTGGCGCAAGGCCCTGCCAGCCGACGCCCGTTCCGAAGGCAGCTTCTGGTATTTCTCGCTTCCCGAAACCGGGATCGAGCCGCTGCTGCGCGCGCTGATCGAGGGCGAGGCAGGGATCCTCTCGCTGTCGATCGAGCGGGCAGGCTTGCATGATGCCTTCGTCGCGATTGCCGGCGAAGCGGCGGCTCGCGCGCTCGAAGAAGGCAATTCGGAGGAGCAACGCTGATGGCCAATGGCAAAACCGCAGCTGGTCGCCTTTCCACCGTGCAGGCCGCGCTGGTCATCGCTCGCCGCGATTTCACCGCGATCCTGTTCAGCCGCAGCTTTTTCTTCTTCCTGCTGGGCCCGCTGTTTCCGCTGCTGGTCGGCATAATGGCCGGCGGGATCGGCCAGACGGTCAAGAACAGCAGCAGTCAGCCAATGTTGGGCATTGCCATGTCGGCGGCCGATGTTGCGGCGATACAAGTCGCGCATGAGCGGCTGAGCCCCCGGATCGGCCGCGCACTGCCGCAACTTACGGTGCTCAAGCGGCTGGCGCCAGGTGAGGCCTTTGATCCTGCCGCCGAGATGAAGCGCGGCCGCGGCAATCTTGCCGCTATCCTCAGCGGAACGCCGGCCCGGCCAGTGCTGACCGGCCCGGCCGATTGGATCGAGCGCTGGCAGGGCCCGGTGTCGCTGGTCGCGGCCCAAGCGCTGGGCAAGGTGCCTGAGACCTATCCGGCGGTGGCGCTGAGCGGCATCGCTACCAGCTCTGCCGATCAGACCCAGGGACGGGTCCTGACCGCGCAAGCCGGGCAAACGCTGCTGTTCCTGCTCACCATGCTGCTGGCGGGCATGGTCCTGTCCAATCTGGTTGAGGAAAAGGGCAACAAGATCATCGAAACCCTCGCCGCAGCAATCCCGATGGACGCGGTGTTTCTGGGCAAATTGTTTGCCATGCTTGCCGTTTCGCTGGTCGGGATCGCGGTGTGGGGCGTGTCCGGCGCGGTGATCGGCGTTATTGGCGGGCAAGCGCTGCCGGTGCTGACCCCTCCGGCAGTCGGCTGGCCATTGTTTCTGGCTTTGGGTGTGGCCTATTTCGCCATGGGCTATCTGCTGCTCGGCTCGCTGTTCCTGGCGATCGGCTCGATGGCCACCACGGTTCGCGAAGTGCAAACGCTGTCGATGCCGGTCACCATGATGCAGCTGATGGTGTTCTTCTTCGCCAGCTTTGCCATGTCGCAGCCGGGTTCGCCGATGGAAATTGCCGCAACCATCGTGCCGTTCAGCTCGCCTTTCGCGATGCTGGCCCGGGCAGCACAGGATCCGGCGCTGTGGCCGCACGCAGCGGCGCTGGTCTGGCAGGTTTTCTGCGTCGCGGTGTTCGTTCGGGCGGGCGCCGCCCTGTTCCGCAAGCGGGTGATGCAATCCGGACCAGCACGGGGCAAGTCGACCAAGCGCGGCTGGCTCCGCCGTGCGCCTGCTGCCTGAATCGAAGCGGGGCTGAATCGAAGCGGGGCTGTGTCTAGAGCGGGGCTGAGCCAAACTGGGCAGGATCTGCGCTCGTCGCGGCTCGCCAGTGCGGACCCGCTATTGACACAGCAGTAAGTTACGCCAGATAAGTCTCGTCTGGCAACGCATCAGCGACAAATGCGTTCGAGAGGAATCCCAATGGCTACCAATCCGCAAGTTGAAGCTGCCGCTTTCACCTATCGCACCTCGCCGAACGCGGTCGAGGCGTTGGACGATTGGCGCAAGACCCATGGGCG
>JANOFJ010000060.1:0-4984 GCA_031413595.1 Novosphingobium sp. | reverse complement strand
GATCGGTCGGCTGAGGCCGGTCAGCGGATCCTTGACCTGCGAACGGTCGAACGAGCAGCTGGCGTCGATCTTGGCGCCTTTAAGACCTAACGGAGCAAGCTCGAAGGTGCTGGTCCAGACAATCCCCTGGCGGCGAGCGCGATCGATATTGCCAAGCGATTCTCCGTTTGCACCGATCGGAATAATATCGACCAGGTCCTCGATCCGGTAATCGAACAGCCGCAGTGTGGTGGTGCCCCACTTGCCGAGCGCCTTCTTGGTCTCAAGCTCAAACTCCCAGCTTTGCGGCGGAACCAGCTCGCCATTCCCGGAATTCTGGTTGTCACTGTCGAGGAACACCTTGGCAAGGAAGTCCCCGAAATTGAGCTGGCCGACCCGGCGCTTGGCCTTGAACGAGATGTCGAGGCCTTTCCGGGGTGCCCAGGCCAGCGAAAGTGAGCCCTTGGGCCGCCAGAATGTGCGTGAATTGGCGTTGCTGCCGGTCAGCGCGAGGCGTGAGAACTCCGCGCCGCCGGTCAGCTGGAGCGAGAGCTTGGAACTGAGCGGGCGGCTGTAACTGAGGATGCTTTCATACCGGTCCTCTTTCACCCCGCCACTGCCGCCGGGGAATGGCACCGCGATAAAGCTTCCATCCGGCCCCAAAGTGAACAGCGAGGCGACACTATCGAGCTTGTTGAAGGCCGCTTCGCCAGATAGCTGCCAATCGGCTCCGCCCTGCTTCAGACTGTATTCGGCGCGCGCGATCTTCTCGCTGCTGTCGGCCACCTGGGCATATCTGTCGCCGGCAGGCAGCGAGCCATCGGCGTAGGTGAAGATCGATTGCTGCGAATAGGGCTCATGCTCGAACCGATCGAGGCCGATCAGCTTGAGCCGGCCCGGGCCCAGCCTGAACTCGAAATCGCCGCCAATCTCATAGTTGTAACCTCCGACGCGTTCGCGGAAGGCTCTTGCGCTGTTAACCCCACCCGGGCGTATCCGCACGTCGTCGAGGAAGAACCTGTTGTAGATCCGCTGATAGGAAGCGTTGAAATTGCCGATTGACGAACCCGGACCGTCAATCTTCAGCGCCACTGTCGCTTTGGGCTGGTCACCATTAAACTTGAACGCATCGTCGCGGCTTTCGATCAACGAGCCATCGGCGCGCTCAATCCGGGTCGGTCCCCCGGCGCCGCCTCGCCCGCCCTGGTTCGACAGACCAAGAGTATATTCCACCTTGCCCGCCGTGCCATTGAGCGAGAGCTCGAAGCGGCTCAGAAACGGATCGGAAAAATGCGGGCGGAATTCGGGCCGATAGGCGAAGTTGCCAGCAAGCCCGCCTGATTTGACGAAGATGTTGGCAACTTGCCCGGTCAGTCCCGGCACATCGAGCGTCGCGGCATCGACAATCTCGATCCGCAGGACGTTCTTTGCCGGTATGCGGCCAAGCTGGGTCAGTGTATCTTCTGACTTGCCCGACAGACGTTGCCCGTTGACCAGCACATTGGTTGAGGCCTGTCCAAGCCCGCGCGCTTCGCCGCCGCCATCCCGAATGACGAAGCCGGGCACCTGGACTAACATGTCGGTCGCCGTGCGCGGCACAAAGCGGGCAAAGAATGCGGCGGGATAAACCTCGGCGGAGGTCACGGTGTGGGCCCCGGAAGGGGTTGCTGCGGCGACGTCCGCAGGATCGACCGCAGGATCGTCCGCGCGGGCCATAGCGGGCTGGGCCAGTGCAATCACCAGCGCGAGCAAGCTTGCAGCCTGCCAGGCTTTTCTCCGCGGTGGAATAGATTCTGCCCTCTCATCGCCCAGCCGCCGCATTGGCAGTCTGGATAGAGGGTCTATCGGCCGAAAGGCCGCAATAGCGCGCTTCATCCTCGACCAGCGTATAACCGGAATCGACCAGCGCCGCGGCGGCTGGATTGCCCCCCGACGAATGGCCTACCGGGCCGGATGAGCGGCTTGCGGCACTTCCAGATCGAGCAGCATCAGGCAGGGCGGCATCAATGCCGACAACGATTTGGGGCCCTCGGCCCGGATCGCAGTTGCCTCGCGCAGCATCAGTGCCTGAAGATGTTCACGGGTCGCGCCGGTTTCATCCATCAGCCTCGCCGCCGAACGGACAAAATACTCGCGGCCCCGCTTGGCGAGTGGTGGGAAGGCAAGCGACTCCGCTTCTCCCCCGGCCTGCCCGGCCGAGACCATCGCGAAGGCCGCAGAACAGCGCAGGCTGGTCTGCTGCGCGATGGACAGGGGCGGCAGCGGCGCAGGGATATTCTGCGCCATCAGCGGCGCGGCAAAGATCAGGGTGAGAGCGGCAAGACGGTTCAGCATCGCATCACTATAGGATAAAGTGATGAACCTCAGCTAGCCAAAGCCAGAACAATTGACGCGGGCCGCGCAGTCGTTAGCAAGTAGCGGTTCGCAACTCAACCAGGAGGAATGCCGTGTACAGTCACAATATGGTGGGCAGCAATGACATCGCCCGCTCTAAGATATTCTATGATGCGACCTTCACTGCGATCGGCGGCAAGCCGGGCATACAGGATGACAAGGGGCGCCTGATCTACATGCACAATGGCAGCGTTTTCCTTGTCACTCCGCCGATTGATGGCAATGCGGCGACCGGCGGCAATGGCTGCACGATCGGTTTCGCGATGGACGGTCCGGCGCAGGCTGATGCCTGGCACGCTGCCGGCGTCGCGGCTGGCGGCACGGCGATCGAAGATCCACCGGGCGTACGCACCGGCGGGATGGGCAGCCTGTACCTTGCCTATCTGCGCGATCCCGATGGCAACAAGCTCTGCGCGCTGCACCGCATGCCCGCGTAATCTCCCCACTGTGACCACAACACCGATTGAGTATCTGGCCAAGGGCACCCACCGCGTCACCACGCGCGAATGGGTGCCCGAAGCCCCGGTGGCACTGGAATTCAATGGATTATCCTATGCGGTGATGATGGCGACCCCAGCCGATCTGGAGGATTTCGCCACCGGCTTTGCGCTGGCCGAGGGACTGGCGGCTAGCACTACAGATATCTCCGACATCGCGATTGCCGAAGTCGAGCAGGGCTGGATCGTCCGCGCTGCGCTGGCGGGTCTGGGGGTCGAGCAGTTGACCGCGCGGGTTCGCTCGCGTGTCGCCGAATCGAGCTGCGGACTGTGCGGGATCGAAAACCTGGCCGAAGTGGCCCGCGCCCTGCCCCCGGTGGCAGCGCATTCTGCTATCGAACCGGTCGCCATTTTTGCCGCGCTGGCGGCCCTGCGCGACCAGCAACCGCTCGCCCGGCTGACTGGCGCATCGCATGCCGCCGCCTTTGTAACGCCCCAAGGCGCCATAGTCTGCCTGCGTGAGGATGTCGGGCGCCACAACGCGATGGACAAGCTGGTTGGCGCGATGGCCCGAGCCGGGCGGGCGCTGACCCCTGGCTTCATCCTCTCGACCGCAAGATGCAGTTTCGAGATCGTCGAAAAGGCGGTCCGCGGCGGGGCGACCACGCTGGTTACAGTCTCGCTGCCAACCTCACTCGCGGTCGAGCGGGCAACGGCAGCGGGCCTCAGCCTGTGGGTTCTGGCCCGCGAGGACGCGGTTACTCAGGTGCATGATGCGTCGTCCCGGACTTGATCCGGGACCGCTGGCCTCGTCGATGCAACCTCGGGACGATGAGCCAGCGGTCCCCGGTCGAGCTGGGGACGACGTCATCTCGACAGCAGGAATACCGCGTGTTCGGCGCGGAAATTGGCGGCGGCAGCGCTGATCCGCTTGTCGCCAGTTAGGAACCACGCCTCTTCGACCTTCACGCCTCTGGCAACCAACAGGCTGCGAAAATCATCGATTGTGACATGGTGGATATTGGGGGTTTCATACCACGCCACCGGCAACAGCCGAGTGACCGGCATCCGCCCGCCCCACAGCAGCGACAGTCGCACCCGCCAATGCGCGAAATTGGGAAAGCTGACGAACGCGCGGCGGCCGATCCGCAGCAGCTCGTCCAGCACCAGATCGGGCCGCTTGGTGGTTTGCAAAGTCTGGCTGAGGATCGCATAATCGAACGAGGCGTCCGGATAGAACAACAGATCGACATCGGCATCGCCCTGGATCACCGACAGCCCGCGCGCGACGCACATCGCCACATTATGCGGATCTAGCTCCATCCCACGTGCATCGGCCTGCTTGTTCTCGCGCAGTGCCGCCATCAGCGCGCCATCGCCGCAACCGACATCGAGCACGCGCGTTCCGGCTGCGACATTGGCGGCGATCACCGCCAGATCGGGGCGCAGGGCTATCATGCGTACACATCCGGGAAACTGCGCAGCATCGCCCGTTCAGGATGTTCCAGCGGTTCCCAGCCGAACCGGGCATAAAGCGAGTGCGTGTCTCTCGTGAACAGCATCCAGCGGCGCAGGCCCTGCAAATCCGGATGGGCATGCAATGCTGCGAGCATCGCCTGCGCAAGTCCCTGGCGGCCATGTTCTTCAAGCACATAGACATCGGCCAGATACGCGAAGGTAGCGCGGTCGCTGATGACGCGCGCCATGCCGACCTGGTCTGATCCATGATGGACCGACGCTGTGATCGAATGCGCAATCGCGCGAGCGACTGTCTCGCGTCCAATCCCGGGCGACCAATAGCTCTGGGTCAGGAATGCATGCGCTGCTTCGATATCCACGTCTGTGCCGACAAGCGACAACCGGTAGCCGGATGGAAGTCCGTTCATACCCGAAGAAATCCTTCCACGACCCGGTCAAGCGCGGGCACGTCCAGCAGGAAGCTGTCATGGCCGTAGGGCGCGGACAGCTCGACAAAGCTGACCGGGGCGCCAGCCGCGTTCAGAGCATGAGCGATGCCGCGCGATTCTGCGGTGGGATACAGCCAGTCGGTATCAAAGCTGACCAAGCAGACCCTTGCCGTGGTCTTGGCAAAGGCATCGGCCAGCCTACCGCCCCCCTCACCGCCGGAAACTTCTTCGGCCAGATCGAAATAATCCATCGCCCTTGTGATATAC
>JANOFJ010000059.1:0-4296 GCA_031413595.1 Novosphingobium sp. | reverse complement strand
CTGGCAAGCCCGGTTAACGCGAGGCAAAAACCCGCCAGACCGGGCCGCCCGGTTTGCGCAGCTGAACCCAGATAGATCGCGATCAGTCCGAACAGCAGGCCAATGTCGATCACCGCATATAGCGCCTCGAGCATTGCCGAGTCGGGTACATAGGGAATGAACGCCGCCGCAACCCGCAGCCCGCCACCGACGATCACAGCGACGCCGCCAAGCCGGAGCAGGGGTTTCAGTGCGGTGGATTTCGTTACAGTCACGGCAATGCTCCTTCTCAAAGCAATTTGACCATGCCGCTTCTACAACCTCAAGTTAAGTTGAGGTCAAGGAGAATGTTCCATTATTTAATAGACTGTTAACCATAGCCTGCCGCTCAAGTCATCCGCTCGGCCGAGCATCACACAAATACGTCAGACAGTTGCGCAGTCGACCCGCCACCCTTGATCAGCGTGGTCTCGGTGTAGATCGAAACGAGCAGTGAGGTGAGCAACATCCCGCCAAACCAGCCATATGCAACGGTGATGAGAATGTACGTCGCGCCAAATCCGGTTCCGCTCGCCATGCCGCTCGCCATGCCGCCCATCATGCCGCCCATCATCCCGCCGGCGACCGCGCCCCCCAACAAGATCATCGGCATGTACAAGATGATGAGTGAGACCAGCAGCAGGCCTAAGATCGAAAGCCGTGAACCGCGGGTCAGCTCCCTGCTCCGCCCGAAACTCTCGATCACCCCCAGATTTTCGCCGATCAGCGCGGGCAGGGCAGCGCTCCACATCGTTATTAAGATCAGGCCAGGGATAAGCAGCAAGACCCAGCCGAGCCCGACGCCAAGCCACCACAGGATCGTCAATCCAAGAACCGGGAGAAATTTTGCCGTTCCAGCCTGGAAACAATCACCCAGCGAAGTTTGCTCGCCGCGCGCGACCTTAAGCAAACCGGCAGTCGCGCCCGCATAAAGCAGCGAGCCGATCAACACTGAAGCCAGTATGGTCGCCCAATACCAAGGTGATGCGAACACCGCCAGTGGGGCGGCGCCGGGTTTAGCAGTTCCAGCAGCGCTGGTGATAGCGGCGACCAACTGCTGCTGGGCTAAGTAGCTAACGGCACCATTGATCAGATGGATGACCAGCATAAACAGCCCGACCGAGGCCAGCGAACCACGCATCAGCCCGAATGTGCGCGAAAACGTGCGGCCAAATTTAAACGGTTCCATAGCTTCCCCCCCAAGCAACGCAGACCGCCAACCTATCGGCCGGGGAGGAAAATTCCAGCGCTAATCGAGGTTTGGCCTGAGCCACCGTTCGGCCACCGCCAGATCGATCCCGCGCCGTGCGGCATAGTCTTCCAGCTGGTCCCTCCCGATCCGTGCCACGCCGAAATACGAAGCTTCGGGATGGGCGAAGTAAAAGCCCGACACTGCGGACGTGGGCAGCATCGCCTGGCTTTCGGTCAGCGTGATCCCGGCGTTTGCTGTGGCGTCCAGCAGCTCGAACAGGACCGGCTTTAAGCTGTGATCGGGGCAGGCGGGATAGCCCGGTGCAGGGCGGATGCCGCAATATTGCTCGCGGATCAGCGCCTCATTGGTCAGTTGCTCGCCGGGCGCATAACCCCACAGCGTGGTTCGGACATGCTGGTGGAGCCGTTCGGCAAAGGCTTCGGCAAAACGGTCGGCCAGCGCCTTCAGCAGGATATCGTTGTAATCGTCATGGCCTGCTTGGAACCGTGCGAGATGCGGCTCGATCCCGTGGATGCCGACCGCAAATCCGCCAATCCAGTCGCCGTCGGGATCGATGAAATCGGCGAGGCAATAGTTGGCGCGGTCTCGGCTCTTGCGGATCTGCTGGCGCAGGAAGGGCAAGCGGACGTGCAAATAGTCTCCGTTCGCCTCGAGCGAAGTCGAGAGGCCTGCGCGCGGTGTCTCGACTTCGCTCGACACGAACGGGGTATGGACGATCACATCATCGCCCCCCGAATCCATGTCGCGCGCGCAGGGCCAGAAGCCAACCACGCCCTTGGCGGTCAACCATTTCTCGCCCTCGATCTGATCGAGCATCGCCTGCGCATCGGCATAAAGTCCCCGCGCGCTTTCACCGACGATTTCATCATCGAGGATCGCCGGGAAGTTCCCGGCCAGCTCCCAGGCGCGGAAGAAGGGCGTCCAGTCGATGCAGGACCTGAGGTCGGCCAGATCCCAATCGGGGAAAGTGTGAATGCCCTGCTGTTCGGGCGGCATCACCTTGTCGCTCATATCGGGCTTGAAGCTGTTGGCGCGGGCATCCTCAAGGCTGAGGAGGATCGAGGCTTCCTTGCCCGCGCGGACATTGCGAACGTGTTCATAGTCCGCTGCCGTCGCCGCGACAAAGCCATCGCGCTGGGTGTCGGACAGCAACTGGCTGGCGACGCCAACGGCGCGGCTGGCGTCGAGCACATGGATCACCGGGCCCTTATAGGCAGGCTCGATCCTGAGCGCTGTGTGGACCTTGCTGGTGGTTGCCCCGCCGATCAGCAGCGGAATGGTGAACCCGGCGCGCTGCATTTCCTCGGCCACGGTGACCATCTCATCCAGCGAAGGCGTGATCAGGCCAGAAAGACCGATGATATCTGCATCGTGTTCGCGCGCGGTTTCGAGGATCCTGGTCCACGGCACCATCACCCCAAGATCGATTACCTCATAGCCGTTGCATTGCAGCACCACGCCGACGATGTTCTTGCCGATATCGTGGACGTCGCCCTTGACCGTTGCCATCACGATCTTGCCCTTGGGCCGCGCCCCAACTTCCTTGGCAGCTTCGATGAAGGGGATCAAATGGGCGACTGCCTTCTTCATTACCCGCGCCGATTTGACCACTTGCGGCAGGAACATCTTGCCCGCCCCGAACAGATCGCCGACCGTATTCATGCCTTGCATCAGCGGGCCTTCGATCACCTCGATCGGGCGCGGATAGAGCTGGCGGGCTTCTTCGGTGTCATCAACGATATGGGCATCGATGCCGCGCACCAGCGCATGTTCGATCCGCCGGACAACATCCCAGCCGCGCCATTCCTCGGCGGCCTTTTCGGCGGCGACATCCTTGCCCTTGTAACTTTCGGCCAGCACAATCAGCCGCTCGGTCGATGTTTCCTCGCCCTCCACCGAAGGCCGCCGGTGGAGGATCACATCCTCGCAAGCCTCCCGCAGCACCGGGTCGATCTGGTCATAGATATCAAGCTGACCGGCATTGACGATCGCCATGTCCATGCCGGCCGGAATCGCATGAAACAGGAACACGCTGTGCATCGCCCGGCGGACGATCTCGTTGCCGCGGAAGCTGAACGAGAGGTTCGACAGACCGCCCGAGATGTGGACGTGCGGGCAATTGGCTTTTATCTCCGCGCAAGCCTCGATGAAATCGAGGGCATAGCGGTCATGGTCCTCGATCCCGGTGGCGACCGCGAACACATTGGGGTCGAAGATGATATCCTCGGGCGGAAACCCGATCCCGGTGAGCAGCGCATAGGCGCGCGAACATATCTCGACCTTGCGCGCCTTGGTGTCGGCCTGGCCCTTTTCGTCGAACGCCATGACGACCACGGCGGCGCCATAGTTCATGCATTTGCGGGCATGATCGAGGAAGGCGGTCTCGCCCTCTTTCATGCTGATCGAATTGACGATCGGCTTGCCCGGCACACATTTGAGGCCCGCCTCGATTACCTCCCATTTCGAGCTGTCGATCATCACCGGCACCCGGGCAATGTCCGGCTCGGCAGCGATCAGCTTGAGGAAGGTGGTCATGGCGTGGACCGCATCGAGCAGCCCCTCGTCCATGTTGACGTCGATCACCTGCGCGCCGTTCTCAACCTGCTGGCGTGCAACCTCGACCGCGCGGGCATAGTCGTCGGCCAGGATCAGCTTCTTGAACGCGGCTGAGCCGGTGACATTGGTGCGTTCGCCAACGTTGACGAAGCTTGAGCCGGAGGGGCGGGCGGGAGCGGGGTTGGTCATGCTTGTGCGGCCCGCTTGGCGGTCAGCGGGCGGACATAGATGTAATCGTCAAACATCATTGCGCCGACGGTGAAACTGCGGATGCCAGCTGGTTCGAAGCCCTGCTTGAGATAGAATGCCTGGGCACGGCTGTTGTCGGCGTTGACGCCCAGCACCAGGCGCCGATTCCCCTGCGCGGCGGCAATCACGCAGTCCATCAGCGCTGCGGCAAGGCCGCTCCCCTGACAGCGCTCGAGCACGTAGATCCGCCGCAGTTCGATGTCACCTGGCTCGGCCCCGGGGAGATCCGACTGACACAGCATGGCAAAGCCCAGCGGAGC
>JANOFJ010000058.1:0-25829 GCA_031413595.1 Novosphingobium sp. | reverse complement strand
GTTGCCGGCGCGAGCAGTTGGCTTCAATCAAACGTCGCTCGATCGCTGCTTCCCCCGCGCCGGCCAGGTCGTGGCGAACCACGACCTTTGCCTTGGTCCAGCCGAGATCGCTCCGGCGGCTTCATCCGTGCGACCCGGCCGCCTTCCTGATCGATGCAGATGAAGGTCTTTTCCCGGCCATGAAGCTCCCGCAAGCTGTCGGTCAGCGCGCGGAGCTGGTCGCGATTCGCGATGTTCCGGCCAAAGATGATGTAGCCCGCCGGATCGGCATCGCGGAAAAAGGCGCGTTCTTCCGCAGTCAGCACAGTTGCGGAAAGGCCGAAGATTGCCGGGGTCATGACCTATGAAATCGCAGCAAACCACGGCTTTCGCAAGCGCAGGCATAATCGGGAATGTGGATTATGAGGCGGCTGCCCTCGCTTTTGGCGCGAGCAGCCGTTCAAATCTTACTTGACCTGGCAGGAAAGCCCGCCCGCCTTGAGCTTGATGCACAGCGCGGTGGCGGCAGCTCTATCCCCGGCCAGCGCCTGAAGACGATAGACCGTGCCGATATCCGCACTGCCCTGCACCACCTGATGGCGCAAGCCCGATAGCGCGCTGTGCTGCTGGGCCAGCTTGGTCCACGCGGCCTCGGCGGAGGCATTGCTGGAGAAAGCACCCACTTGCACACCCACCCCGCTTGGCTCGGGCGCAGTTGCACTTGGGGCCGGAGCCGGGGCGGCAGTACCGCCAGCAGGGGCGGACGGCGCCGGAGCAGGCTTGGCCGCTGCGCTGGGGGCCTCACCACCAAGCCGGGCCGGACGGGTCTGGCCCTCGGACACCGCAAAGCTGGTGTCGCCAGTGCCGTCAAATGTCTTGCCGCCTGGATCCTTGGGCTTTTCGCTCGCCGGGGTTTTGGGCGCTTCGATAACGCTGCCGTCGGCAACCGCGGCCTGATCGGCATTGCGGTTTGTCACCCACCAGATCCCGCCCACGATCGCTGCCAACGAAACCAGTCCAGCAAGCAGGAACCGGGCCATTCGCCCGCTATCGACGCCGGCATAGTCCGCTTCATCGTCGTCAACCGATTGCAGCCAGGGCAGGCGCTCTTCCTCGTCGTTCAGGGCCAGGCGTTCTGTCTCGAGTGGCTCGGCATCGACCGCCTCCCAGGAATGGCTCTCCGGGCTGGAATCCTCGCCATTGCCGCCGCCGCTGGCTTTTTCGCCCCCGTGATCGCCGTCCTGATCGGGATGGCCGTCTTGATTGTGATCGCCGTCTTGGTTGTGATCGCCATCTTGATTGTGATCAATGCCCGCCATGGTCACATTTCCTCCACTGCCTCGACGCCGAGCAGCGCGAGTCCGTTGCGGATCAGTTGCCCGATTTGTTGACCAAGGAAAAGCCTTGCGCCCGTCAGTTCACCATTTTGTGCCACGATAAACCGCTTTTCCGGACGGTCGTTGCCCAGATTCCAGTAACTATGCAGTGCGGCCGCCAGATCATAGAGGAAGAAGGCGACGCGGTGCGGCTCACGCGCGGATGCAGCGGCTTCGACCAGCCGCGGGAATTGCGCGGCCAGCTTGACCAGCGCCAGCTCCTCCTCGCCCAGCTGTTGCAGCGCGGCGGGATCGGGCCCCAGCCCTTCGGCCGCAGCTTTGCGCATGGTCGAGCGGATCCGGGCATGGGCATACTGGACATAGAACACCGGATTGTCTTTCGAGGCTTCGACCACCTTGGCGAAATCGAAATCCATCTGCGCTTCGGGCTTGCGGGTCAGCATGGTGAAGCGGACGACATCCTTGCCAACTTCGCGGACAACATCGGCCAGTGTCACGAAAGTGCCCGACCGCTTGGACATTTTGACCGGTTCGCCATCGCGCAGCAGCTGGACCATCTGGACCAGCTTGACCTCGAACGGGATCGATTTGCCGCCGATTGGTCCGTCTTTGGCCTGGGTCATCGCGGCAACCGCTGCCTTGATCCGCTTGACCGTTCCGGCATGATCGGCGCCCCAGATATTCACCAGCTCGTCGGCACTCGCGGACTTCTGGAAGTGATAGGCCAGATCAGCCCCGAAATAAGTCCAGCTCCCGTCGGATTTCCTGATCGGGCGATCCTGGTCGTCACCGAATTTGGTCGAGCGGAACAGCGGCAACGTAACCGGCTCCCAATCCTCGAGGGTCTTACCCTTGGGCGCTTCGAGCAGCCCGTCATAAACAAGGTCATGCGCGCGCAGCCAGGCCTCGGCCTCGGCCGGCTTGCCCGCCGCCTGAAGCTCTGCTTCGGAGGAAAACAGATCGTGCTTGATACCAAGCAGCGCCAGATCCTCGCGAATCATCACCATCATCGCTGCAACCGCGCGGGTGCGGAACAGCACCAGCCAATCGCTCTCGGGCGCGGCGGAGTATTTCGCGCCAAACTCGGCCGCCAATTCCTGCGCGACGGAAACCAGATAGTCCCCCGGATAGAGCCCTGCGGGGATCTCGCCCACAGCCTCGCCAAGCGCCTCACGGTAGCGCAGATGGACCGAACGGGCGAGGACATCGACCTGGCCGCCCGCATCGTTGACGTAATATTCGCGGATCACCTTGTGCCCGGAATATTCGAGCAAGGTTGCCAGCGCATCACCAACCACCGCACCGCGGCAATGCCCCATGTGCATCGGGCCGGTCGGATTGGCCGAGACGAATTCGACGTTCACGGTGGCTCCGCCGCCCATTGTCGAGCGGCCGTAATCATCGCCGAGTGCTGCAATGGCGCGCAGTTCGTCAAGCCAGGTCGCGCCCGAAAGGCGCAGGTTGATGAAGCCAGGTCCGGCGATTTCAGCGCTGGTCACCTGCGGCAATTTGGCCAATTCGGCGGCCAGTCCTTCGGCCAAGGCACGCGGGTTCATGCCCGCGGGCTTGGCCAGCACCATTGCGGCATTGGTGGAAAGGTCGCCGTGCGAGGGATCGCGCGGCGGCTCTACCGCAACTGCGCCGCGATTAAGCCCCGCGGGCAATGTGCCCGCGGCCTCAAGCGCAGAGAGCGCGGCGGAGATATGGCCGGTAAATGCGGCGTGAAGCGTAGGAGTATCGGACATTGGGGGCGGTTAGCCGTTTTTTGGCAAGAATCAAACCTTCCCGCCCTGCAGGCCAGTCCTGTCCGATGCCCTACTTGGTGGCGTTAAAACGCAGCTGCTGCTCATCAAGCTGGAAGCCGAGCAGCAGTTCGAAGCTGGCCCGGGCAACAGCGGCCTTCACTTCGGGCTGCGACAATGGATCGGTTGCAGCATCGGCATCGCCAGCCTTGCGCTTGCGGGTAATCCGCTCGCGGATATCGGCGGGCAGCGTCGCTTCGTTGCGATCGATGTAGGCCGCGCCCTGGCCACTAGCTTGCGCGCGTTCCTGGCCATCGGCGAAATTGATCGTCACTGCGCCGACCCGCTTGGAAATTACGGCTGAACCGCCGCGGACAACTGTGACGAAATAGGGCAGCGTCGCCTGCCTGCTGCCGCGCGCGTCGGTGCGGCGGGCTTGGACATCGAAGGTGCTGCTGGCATAGATCTTTTCGCCGGTATCATTGCACTGGCTGCGCACATTGGTCATCGTTGCGGTGATGTCGACAGCGTTGGCTTCGGTGCTGCCCGGCACGCGGAACAGGGTGATGTCGCCGGTATAGTCGGGGATCCCCACCGCCGGGCAGGCGCTGCGCAGCGAGGTGATGCCAACGCCTTGGTCTACCACGATGTCTCCCGTCGTGCGGCAACCGACCAGTCCGACAAGGATGACGGCAGCAGTGAGCAGGCGGGTGCGAACGATCATCGAGGCTTCCTTGGCAATAGCAGCGCCAAGCCCTAGCGGGGCGCGCGGCAAAGCGCTAGAGGCCCCAACATGAACGCGCCCTTTCCATCAACCGAAAAGCCACCCATCACCCTGCTGGTCGCCGCGCCGCGTGGATTTTGCGCCGGGGTGGACCGGGCGATCGAGATCGTTGAACGCTCGCTCGCCCGCTACGAGATGCCGGTCTATGTTCGCCACGAGATCGTCCACAACCGCTATGTGGTCGACGGACTGCGCGCCAAGGGGGCAATTTTTGTCGAAGAACTGGATGAAGTACCCGATGGTGCTCCGGTGGTATTCAGCGCGCATGGCGTGCCCAAGGCAGTACCCGCAGAGGCCACCGCGCGCGGGCTGAACTGGCTGGATGCCACCTGCCCGCTGGTCAGCAAGGTCCATCGCCAGGCCGAACGCCAGATCGAATCCGGGCGGCACATCATCTTTATCGGGCACGAGGGCCATCCCGAAGTGATTGGCACGATCGGCCAGGTGCCTGAGGGGACGATAACGCTGGTCGAAACGGTCGAGGATGTCGCCGGGCTTGATTTTGCGGTAGATGCGCCGCTCGCTTTCCTGACCCAGACGACCTTGTCGGTCGACGATACGGCCGAAATCATCGCCGCCTTGCAGGCCCGTTTTCCGCAGATCAACGCCCCCAAGGCCGAGGATATCTGCTATGCCACCTCGAACCGTCAGGCGGCGGTCAAGGAAATTGCGCCTCAGTGTCAACTGGTGCTGGTGATCGGCGCTCCCAACAGCTCCAACTCGCTCCGGCTGGTCGAAGTGGCACAGCGCTGCGGGGCCAAAGCCCGGCTGATCCAGCGCGGCGCCGAGATCGAGCCCGACTGGTTGGACGGGGTCACAACGCTGGGCCTGACCGCCGGCGCCTCCGCGCCTGAAACCCTGGTGCGCGAAGTGGTTGACCGGATCGCCGAGTTCCGCAGTGTTGCCGAACGTCAGGTTGTAACCACCGAAGAGAATATGATCTTCAAACTGCCCCGCCAACTGCTCGACTAGCGGCAGATATGGCGGTTTATACCCAGCTTGGTGCCGAGACACTTGCCGCGCTGATTGGCGAATACGATGTCGGCGAACTGCGCTCGGCCAAGGGAATTGCCGAGGGGGTTTCGAACAGCAACTGGCTGGTTGAGACAACTGGTGGCACCCATGATTCGGGCACGCGGTTCATCCTGACGATGTATGAATTGCGGATGGAGGTGGCAGACCTGCCCTTCTTCCTCGATCTGCTCGATCATCTGGCCGCGGGCGGTTGCCCGGTGCCGCGCACCATCCATGATCGCGGCGGCCGTTCATTCCGCTCGGTGGGTGGCAAGGCAGTGGCGTTGATCGAGTTTCTGCCGGGCGTGTCGGTAAGCGAACCGACTGCGGGACAAGCACGCGCGGTAGGTGCGGCATTGGCGCAGATGCACCTGGCGGCGACCGGTTTTGCCCAGTCACGGCCCAACGCAATGGGCCTGGCCGAATGGCAGCGGCTGGCGGCGGCTTGCGGCAGCGCTGGCCTCGCTTCGATCGATCCGAAGCTCGCCGCGCTGGTAGAGCGCGAATTGCCTTTATTGACCGCGCAGTGGCCCTCTGACTTGCCCGCTTCGGTTATCCATGCCGACCTGTTCCCTGACAATGTCCTGATGCTTGGTGACGCGGTAACCGGGCTGATCGACTTCTATTTCGCCTGCAATGATATCACTGCCTATGATGTTGCGGTAACCCACGCGGCCTGGTGCTTTGACGTCAATGGCGGAGGCTTCCGCCCCGATCTTTCTGCCGCCTTGCTGGCCGGATACGAAAGTGTGCGTCCGTTGAGCGCCGCTGAGCGCGCTGCCTTGCCATTGCTCGCGCGGGGAGCGGCGATGCGCTTTACGCTGACCCGCGCGTTTGACTGGATGAATACGCCGGCAGGAGCATTGGTAACCCGCAAGGATCCGATGGCCTTTGCTCAAAGGGCCGAATTCTATGCCGATCCCACCAATGCCGGGGTGTTCGCGGCAGCATGACCAGATTTCTAGCCTCAGCATGAAGCGCGTCGAGATTTTTACCGACGGAGCCTGCAAGGGCAATCCCGGCCCCGGCGGCTGGGGCGTGGTGCTGCGTATGGGGGGCCATGAAAAGAAGCTCTCAGGTCACGCGCCGCAGACCACCAACAACCGGATGGAAATGACGGCGGTGATCAAGGCGCTCGGCGCGCTTAAATCACCGTGCCATGTCGCGCTGCACACCGACAGCCGTTACGTTATCGACGGGATCACCAAATGGATCTTCGGCTGGATGAAGAACGGCTGGAAGAACTCACAGAAAAAGCCGGTGCTCAATTCCGATCTGTGGATCGAACTGCAAGCTGCCGCAAAGCCGCATAGGATCGACTGGATCTGGGTCAAAGGCCATGACGGCCACTCGGAAAACGAGCGAGCCGACCGTCTGGCCAGTGACGCAGCGCTCTCTCCGCCCAAGGGCGGATAGCAGCGCGTGAGCGCAGAAAAAGATTCAGCTCGTCGTCGTATCGACCGTTTCGGCCCCCGGGCCATTCTTCTTGATCGATTCTATCGCGTTCTTCGCGCTGGCTTTGCTGGCATAGCCTTCGGTCCAGAAAATCGTCTCTTTGTTGTAGCAGAAATAGGCGACAAACTCGCCTTTCTTGTTGTTGCGAATTTCAAAACGATGCGCCATATTTGGATCCTCCTCCGCTTGGTCGGCACGGTCAACCTAGCGCAAAATCCTTGATTCGCTAGTAAAAGCGATTCGGCCTGTAGGGTGCCGGATCAACCGCGCCGCAGCTTGTCCCGGTCAGCAACCCAACTGCCAGATCGGCCGCGGCGGGCGCGGTCTGAATGCCGAACCCGCCTTGCCCCGCGAACCAGAAAAAGCGTCGGCAAGCCGGGTCGAACCCATAAACGGGCAAGCGATCCGGCGCAAAGCTGCGCAGGCCGGCCCAGCGGTGCTCAACCCGCTCAATCGTCCAATCAACTACCTCGCCCAAGCGGGCGATGGCCTGGGCAATATCAAGCTCCTCGGGTGCCGCATCGCAGGCCGGACTGGCAGTTTCGTCGTGCGGACTGAGCCACAGCCGGCCCGCTTCTGGCTTGAAATAGAACTTCTCCGCCAAATCGAGCACCAGTGGTAAATCCACCGGCGGGGCAGGAGCGGTGCGAAGCTGGGCGACGGTACGGCGCAAGGGCGTGATGCCCAAGGGTCGCATTCCAGCCATATCCGCAACGCTGTCGGCCCAGGCTCCGGCGGCATTGACCAGTACTGCGCAGCCAAGGCGGCGACCATCGGCAAGGGTCAGCTCCCAACCGGTCGCGGTAGTTTCTGCAGCGGCAAGCCGGGCTGAACAAAGCAGCTCGGCCCCTTCCTGCCGGGCATCGCGCAGCCAGTGCTGATGCAGTGCGGCAACATCGATATCGCTGCAGTCAGGCTCAAGTGCCCCCTGCACCCATTGATCACGCAGGCCAGGGATGCGGGCAAGCAGCGCTGCGCGGTTCAGCATTTCAACCCTGACACCCAATCCCGCGAATTGCTCCGCAAAGCGGGCCAGCGCAGCTTCGTTTCCGGCCCGCGCGATAGTCAGCGCCCCGCGCGCAGCAAGGAAACCGTTGCCGCGCAGGAACGGCCCAGACGCGCAAGTCAGTGGCACAATCCCCGGACCGCCATAACTCTCGGTCCAGAAAGCCGCAGACCGACCAGTTGAATGATAACCCGGCAAGGCCTCTGCTTCGAGCAACAGGACCGTGCCATGTCGCGCGAGCCCTGCGGCTAGCGAAGCTCCGGCTATTCCGGCGCCAACAACAATGTAGTCGAACCTGCTTGCCATTTCCCGGTTCAGTTAGCCGGTGGCGCGGTGCGATCAAGGAAATCATCGATCGCCGCGAGCGCGCCATCGCGCACCGCATCTTCCTCGCGCAGGATCTCGTGGCGCGCTTCCGGGCCAAAGCGGAGCAACTCCACGCGCTTCAGCCGTTGCACTGCGCGAACGATTGCAGCGAAACTGACCAGCTTGTCATTCTCGCTCGCGACGATCAGAACTGGCTGCCTGATCGCCTCCAGAACGCCTGGTTTCTCCAGCACGCGCATCGTGGCATAGGACCGCTCGACCCAGCCCCAGCTGCCCGGCCCCATCACCAGCTCGGGACGCGCGTCCCGCCAGAACAGCTCGTCACCGTAACGTTCCGGATCGTGGGTGAGCAGCTGCGCGCGTGAAGCGGGCACCTGTCCGGGTTTTTCCTCCCATTTCCAGGCTGGCCGACGCGGATCACCCAACATGGTCATCAACCGCGCGCCCGCCTGCATCAGCCAGTTCGGCAAAGCGCTGCTGGCGAGCCCCAGCATCGGTGCGCACAGCACCAGGGCGCCCGGATCGACCTTGCCTTCAGCCAAAGCACGCAAGGCCAGATGCCCGCCCATCGAATGACCCACCAGTACGCGCGGGCCAGGTGTCTCGGCTTTCCACTGCGTCCACAAAGCAGCCAGATCGCCGATCCAGGTTGCATAATCATCGATATGGCCAGTGACAGCATCGTTGCCGAGCCGGCCGGATCCCGCTTGCCCGCGCCAGTCAGCAGCAGTGACCCGCCAGCCGCGGCGATGCCAGTCATCCAGAGTTTCGAGGTATTTTTCGTAGAAGTCTCCGCGGCCGGGCAGAAACAGGATCGAGCCGCGGCAGAAATCCGCTGACCTCTGCCAATCAATCCGGCGGATTGGATGCCCATCGGGCGCCGTCCAAAGCGTTTCCCGGGCGCCGATCGGGATGGCGCGTCGGTCTAACGAATGCTGCGGCGTGACGTCAGTAAGCGGATGCTGGCTCACGTGGATAATTCCGGCTTCTCGGGGTTGGTTACTTTTTGGTAAGTCCTGCCCGTTACACACGCTCCCAAGACCAAGGGGGCGGATATGCCAGACGGATATTTTTCTTACGGATTGCTGGGGGCATTGGCAATCGCGCTGCTGTTTGCAGCCTTCACCGATATGCGCCGCCGCCAGATCGACAATTGGCTCAATGCGGGAATCGCTCTGGGTGCACCACTGTTCTGGTGGGCCAGCGGCCTGACGCTGTGGCCGGGCGTTGCCTTGCAACTGGGCGTGGCGGCCATCACCCTTATTATTCTTGCCGGCTTGTTTGCGATCCGCGCGATGGGCGGCGGCGACGTCAAGCTTCTAACTGCGCTGGCGCTGTGGATTGAGCCCTCGTGGTTTCTCCAGCTTTTGATCATCATGGCGCTGGTCGGCGGTTTGCTGACAATCGTGATGGGGTCGTGGCATATCGCCCGGCGTCAGCGCGACAAGCTGGCCATACCCTATGGCGTCGCCATTGCCGGCGCCGGCCTGTGGGTGCTGGCAGCACAATACTTACCGTCGTTTCACCCAGCCGTCCTTTCGGGCGGCCTTGGGTAAACCAGATTTTAACCAGTTTGCCCGAAGTTAGACACTTGGACTTCGGGATCTTGCGAGGGGGCTTACCTAGCCATGGATAAGAAGAAGCTGATGTTGTTGCTTGGCGCACTGGTCATCGCGATCGGTACGGCCATCGCCGCACGAAGCATGTTTGCCGGCGCGTCCGCGCCCCAGGCAGAAGCTGCCCCCAAGGGGCCAAAGGTGTTGGTTGCACAGCGGGCATTGCCCGTCGGCACAATCATCACGGCGGATTCCATCTCGTTTCAGGCCTGGCCGAAAGAGATGGTTCAAGACGCTTACTTCCTTGATGGCGAAGCAGACATGAACAAGCTGCTCGGCACTGTCGTCCGCTTCAACGTCACGGCAGGTCAACCGGTTACTCAGGGCGCGCTGGTCAGCCCCGGCGATCGCGGCTTCCTTGCTGCAGCGCTTGGCCCAGGAATGCGCGCCGTCACTATCCCGGTCTCGAACAAGACCGGCGTTGGCGGCTTTGTCTTCCCGGGCGACCATATTGACCTGGTGCTTACCCAGAAGGTTGCGGCTCCCGAAGGCGGCCCACCTCTCAAGGCTTCGGAAACTATCTTGCGCAATATTCGCGTGCTCGCCACCGACCAGTCGGCCGAATCCGAAAAGGTCGATGGCAAGACCGTGGTTCGCACCTTCCGCACCGTTACTGTCGAAGTGACACCGCGGATTGCCGAAAAAGTCGCTGTCGCGCAGACCATCGGCACGCTCAGCCTGTCATTGCGCTCGCTCGCCGACAACCAGACCGAACTTGAGCGGGCGATCGCCAGCGGTTCCGTGAAGGTTCCGACCGGCGCCAGCAAAATGGAAGAAGAGAAGTTTCTCAAAAGCGCGATGAACCGCCCGATGGAGGGCTCAACCAGCTATGTCACCGGCGGTGATGTGTCGCGCTTCCAGCGCAGCAACATGAACCCGGTGCGGCCGGCAACACCAGCTGTCAGTGCCTATCGGCCAACTGCTGCAAGTTATGGGGCACCGGTACGCACCGGCCCGGTCGTGCGGGTGACCCGCGGCAAGGTCACGGTCGAAGAATCGGTTGGGGCACGCTGAGATGCGCCTGGAAACCACGCCCAATATCATGGTCGCCGACTGCGGCGCGAAGAAAGGCTCAACGATGAAACGCCTTACCTCTACTCTCCTGACTGCCGCCGCTGCGTGCGTCCCGCTGGCCCTGGTGCCCGCAGGAGCCGTCCAGGCCCAGGCCGTCAGCCGTCCCGCCAATGACATTGCCGTGTCGATCGGTCGGGGCCAGCTGATCACTGTCGGTGGCAGCATGACCGACGTATTTGTCGCCAACGAACAGGTTGCCGATGTCCAGGTCAAATCAACGAACCAGCTCTATGTGTTCGGCAAGGCCGGCGGCGAGACCACGGTATACGCCAGCAATGCGCGCGGCGATGTTATCTGGTCAGCCACCATCCGGGTCGGCTCGAACCTCGAAAGTGTCGATCAGATGCTACATCTGGCGATGCCGGATGCCAGAGTGGCGGTCTCGACCATGGGCACGGGCACCTTCCTGCTGACCGGCACCGTTGGCGCACCTGAAGACGCGGCCGAAGCCAAGCGCCTGGTTGAAGCCTTCGTTGGCAAGGACGCCAATGTTATCACCCGCCTGAGAATGGCGACACCGCTGCAGGTCAATCTGCGGGTCAGGTTCGCTGAAGTCAGCCGCACTCTGGTCAAGCAGATCGGTGTGAACCTCAACACCATCGATGGGAGCGGTGGCTTCAAGTTCGGCCTCAACAATGGCAGGCCAATAGCAACGACCACCAACACCAATCCCAATCTGCCGCTGGGCATTGGATCCAGAGTGCAGGGATACGTGCTCGATCCGTCAACCGGCAACATCACCTTGACGGACGGCACCAACGTCAACCCGCTGGCGGGTGCGGCGACCCTGGCGGGGATGGGCCGGTTTCTGGGCCTGAATCTGCTCGGGACGCTTGACGCCGCCGAGACGGTCGGCCTGTCGACAACCCTGTCCGAGCCGAACCTCACCGCGCTTTCGGGTGAAACAGCCGATTTTCTGGCTGGCGGTGAATATCCGATCCCGGTCAGCCAGGGGCTGGGCTCAACCTCGATCGAATACAAGAAATTCGGGGTTAGCCTCGCCTATACCCCAACGGTTCTGGCGAACGGCCGGATCTCGCTGCGGGTCCGTCCTGAAGTCTCCGAGCTGTCGAGCCAGGGGGCGGTCACGCTCAACGGATTTGTGGTGCCTTCACTGACGATCCGCCGTGCCGAAACGACAGTAGAACTTGGCTCAGGCCAGAGCTTCATGATTGCCGGACTGATGGGCAATAGCTCCCAGAACACGATCAAGAAGGTGCCAGGAGCTGGCGATATTCCGATCCTCGGTTCGCTGTTCCGGTCAAGCAGTTTTCAGAAGGGCGAGACGGAGCTGGTTATCATCGTAACGCCGTATCTGGTTAATCCGGTCGACGCCAATGACATAAAGCTGCCAACCGATGGCTTCCAGCATCCCGGCGAACTCAAACGCTTGTTCGGGAATATGCAAAGCGATGGTCAGTCGCTCGGTAGTCGGCCGATGCCCAGTTCTGTGCCGGCAACAGCCCCTGGACCCAAGGTCGGCGAACTGATGGTTCCAGCCGATCCGGCGAGCTCGGACAAGCCGGAAAAATCCCGTCGCGATCGCCGTTCGGCTGATGCCTCAAAGGCAGCAGCTCCCGGCTTCAGCCTGAATTGAGAGAGGTGATGATCATGCGCAATTCTAAGTACCGCGCGGCTCCTGCCGCCATCGCCCTCTCGCTGGGCCTCATGCTTGCCGCTTGCGGCGGTATGCCGACCAATCGAAGCCTGGAAAGCGTGCACCAGCCGCTGATTGAGCGGACCAACTACACACTTGACGTCACCACCGGTCCCGGTGGTCTGTCGATCCCCGAACAGCGCCGTCTGGCTGGCTGGTTCGAGGCGCTCGACCTGCGCTATGGTGATCGCATTTCGATCGACGATCCGCTGGGCAGCGGCGCGACCCGCAGCGCGGTGGAAGCCGTCGCTTCGCGTCACGGATTGCTGGTTGGCGGTGACGCGCCGGTGACGCAAGGCAATCTCAACGCCGGTACGGCCCGGGTTGTCGTGACCCGCTCGAGCGCCAGAGTTCCGGGCTGCCCCGACTGGTCAGCCGGGTCCGATACCAATCTCAACAACGCAACCAGCACCAACTTCGGCTGCGCGACCAACAGCAATTATGCTGCAATGGTCGCGGATCCGCAGCATCTGGTGCACGGCGCCAGGTCCACTGGCCAGACCGTTTTGATGAGCTCGAACAAAGCGATCGAGACCTATCGCGAAGCCAAGCCGACTGGCGAAAAAGGCTTGAAGCAGGTTTCCTCTGAAGGTGGGAAGTAAGCCATGAATGCTCCTTGGAAGCCCGGTGTGCAGGGAAACCGCGATGCCTTTACCGCATTCATTTGCGACGAGGCAGCGCTGGATGTGCTGCGTCCCGTAGTCATCGAAATGGGCTGGCAGCCTGAAAAGTGCAACAAGGGTGGCCTGCGCAATGCGGTCCAGTCGCTCTCGATCATGGCCAGCCCCAACATCCTGATGGTCGACCTGTCGGAAAGCGGCGACCCGCTTAATGATATCAACGGTCTGGCCGAAGTCTGCGAGCCGGGCACGGTGGTTATCGCCGTCGGCCAGGTCAACGACGTGCGGCTTTACCGCGACCTGATGGCGAGCGGCATTCACGATTATCTTCTGAAGCCGCTGTCACCCGGTCAGGTCCGCGACGCTCTGGTCAATGCCCAGACGATCTTTTCCGCGCCCAAGAACCATGATCCCTCATCGGTCAAGAAGCACATCTCGACCGCGGTGATTGGAACACGCGGCGGGGTTGGCGCATCGACGCTGGCAACTTCGCTGGCATGGCTGTTCAGCGCCGATGAGAAGATGCCGACCGCTTTGCTCGATCTGGATATTCACTTCGGCACCGGCGCGCTGGCGCTCGACCTCGAGCCGGGCCGCGGTCTGACCGATGCGATCGACAACCCGAGCCGGATCGATGGCTTGTTTATCGAACGCGCGATGATCCGAGCCAACGACAATCTGGCGATTCTTTCGGCCGAAGCGCCTATGAATTCGCCGCTGATGACCGATGGTGCGGCCTTCGTTCAGCTGGAGGAAGAATTCCGCCAAGCGTTCGAAATGACGCTGATCGACATGCCGCGCAATATGCTGATCAATTTTCCGCAATTGCTGTCTGATGTGAATGTCGTGCTGGTTGTGACCGAGATGACGCTCGCTTCGGCGCGCGATGCGATCCGCATCCTGTCATGGCTCAAAGCCAACGCCGCGCATATCCAGCCGATCGTGGAGGCCAACAAGGTTCAGGCCGGCGGCGGAGAAATCAGCAAGTCTGATTTTGAGGCCTCGATCGAACGCAAGATCAGCTTCTCGATCCCGTATGACTTCAAGGCCGCGTCAAACGCCGCGAAGCTGGGCCAGACCTTTGCCGATGCCAATCGCTCGTCAAAGGCTGCCAGCGTGGTCCGCGACATCGCCAAGGCGGTGATGGGTGTCGGCGATGCCGAGGCAGTGGGCCAGGATGTCAGCAAGCCCAAGAGCTCGCTGCTGGGCAAGATTGATCTCAAGTCGATGTTGTCGATGAAGTCGAAGGCTCCGGCCAAGGTCGATTGAGGAATTGGGGCTGGGGCCGCTTTCATGCGGTCCCACCCAAGTTAGGAAAGGCGTAGCGCGCTGATGAACTTAGTTCTGCCCATGCTTATTGCGGTCGGCCTCATGTCGTTCATGGTGCTTGGCTATGTAGCGTTTTCAGGTCCTTCGGCCGCGAAGGCGAGCACGCGCCGCCTTGAGGCGCTGCGCTACCGGCATTCGGAAAGCACGCGCGACAAGGTTGAAGCCCAGCTGAAAAAGGCTGTGGCAGCGCGCAAACCCAAAATGCACCACATTGCGGGTTCGGAATCGCGAACTGCCGCGCTGGCGCTGCGCCTCCACCGGACTGGCAAGGGCTGGACGCTCACCCAATACCTCTATGCCTCTTTGGGCATCACCCTCGCGATCGCCTTCATCCTCTTCCTCAAAACGGGTGCGGCGCTGCTTTCGCTTGGCATCGGCTTGCTGTTCGGCGCCGGCCTACCGCACATTGTTGTGAATTATTTCATCAAAAAGCGCACCGCTGCCTTCACCGCCAAATTCCCTGACGCGATCGAACTCCTCGTGCGCGGCTTGCGCTCGGGTCTGCCGGTCACCGAAACGCTGACCGTGGTAGGCACGGAAGTTCCGGGTCCGGTCGGCGTCGAATTCAAGCTGGTGACCGACCGCATCCGGATCGGCCGGACCATGGAGGAAGCCCTTCAGGAAACCGCCGACCGACTCAATACGGCGGAATTCAACTTCTTCGTGATCACCCTGGCGATCCAGCGCGAGACCGGCGGCAATCTGGCCGAAACGCTTTCCAACCTGGCTGACGTGCTGCGCAAACGCGCGCAGATGAAGCTCAAGATCCGGGCCATGAGCTCTGAGTCCAAAGCTTCAGCCTATATCGTCGGCTCGCTGCCCTTCCTGGTTTTCACCATGGTCTGGTGGGTCAATCCCAAATATCTCGCCCCCTTCTTTGTCGACGAACGTTTGATCGTGACCGGCCTTGGCGGGTTTACCTGGATGGGCATCGGTGCCTTCATCATGGCCAAAATGGTCAGCTTCGAAATCTGAGCGAGGAAACGTAAGAGCCATGCTTAAAACCCCGCCCGGACCAACTCTCCTTGGTATCGATGTCATTTTCTTCGGCACAGTGCTGGCTGGTCTCGCCACGCTGTTCGTGATGTTCGCGATCTATGCTGCGGTCACCATTCGTGATCCGATGCAAAAGCGCGTCAAGGCGCTCAACGATCGCCGCGAACAACTCAAGGCCGGGATCGTCACGCATACCGCGAAAAAGCGCGCCAGCCTGATCCGCAAGACCGATACCACTGATCGGATCCGCGACACGCTCTCCTCGCTCAAGGTGCTGCAGGACAGCCAGGTCAAGGACGTCACGCAAAAGCTGGCACAGGCCGGTATCCGCAAGAAGGAATACGCCGTTGCGGTTATTTTCGCGCGGCTGGTTCTGCCGATTGTGCTGGGCGGAATTGCTGCGCTGTTGATCTATGGCATCAACTATTTCCCCGAATGGGGTTCGATGAAGCGCCTGTTCGCCTTCGCCGCCGTTGGTGGCCTCGCGTACAAAGCGCCTGATATCTACGTCAAGAACCTGGTCACCAAGCGCACCAAGGAAATCCAGAAGGGCCTGCCAGATGCGCTCGACCTGCTGGTGATCTGCGCCGAAGCCGGCCTTACTGTGGATGCCGCCTTCAATCGCGTCGCCAAGGAGCTGGGCCGGGCCTATCCCGAACTGGGTGACGAGTTCGCGCTGACCGCGATTGAGCTTGCGTTCCTGACCGAGCGGCGACAGGCCTTTGAGAACCTCGCCTACCGCGTCAATCTGGATGCGGTGAAGGGTGTGACCACCACCATGGTCCAAACCGAACGCTATGGTACACCGCTCGCCTCGGCGCTGCGCGTGCTCTCAGCCGAGTTCCGCAACGAGCGGATGATGCGAGCCGAAGAAAAGGCCGCACGCCTGCCCGCGATCATGACCATCCCGTTGATTCTGTTTATTCTGCCGGTGCTGTTCATCGTGATCCTTGGCCCGGCGGCCTGCTCGATCGCCGATGCCTTCTCCAGCAAGCCTGGCGGTATCAACGCCAGCAGCTAGGATCAGGCAGCAACGCCAACGAAAAGCCGGATCGGAGAATTCCCGATCCGGCTTTTTTGTAGTCGCGTGATCTATTGCGAAAAGCCGGTTTCCACTGCTTCACATCATGCACTGGTTCAGGCTTTGATTACTTCCTGCTCGATCGCCCCGAAGATGCTGCGGCCCTTGGCGTCGCGCACCTCGATCCGGACGATATCGCCAAACTGCAGGAACCCAGTCTGCGGCGATCCATGGGCGATAGTTTCGACCATCCGCTGTTCGGCAATGCAGGCATAGCCACGTCCGCCATCGGCTACCGGGCGGCCCGTGGAACCATCGGGATCGCGATTGGAAACGGTACCCGATCCGATAATCGAGCCTGCCCCGATCCGCCGGGTCTTGGCCAAATGCGCGATCAAAGTGCCGAAATCGAAAGTGCATTCCTCCCCCGCCTCAATCCGGCCGAACGGCTGGCCGTTAAGATCGATCTGCACCTGCTTGGCCAGTCGTCCACCACTCCAGCGCTCGCCCAGTGTGTCCGGAGTGACGAATACCGGGGAAAAATGGCTCGCCGGCTTGGACTGGACGAAGCCGAAACCTTTGGCCAGTTCGCCCGGGATCAGATTGCGCAGCGATACATCATTGACCAGCCCGACCAGCCGGATGTGGCCTAGCGCTGCCTCGGCCGAAACGCCTTGCGGGACATCGCCGGTCACCACACAGATCTCCGCCTCCATGTCGCAGCCCCAGGCCTCGTCGGCCAAGGTAATCGGCTCGCGCCCGCCGCGCAGATCGTCGCTGCCGCCTTGGTACATCAGCGGATCGTGCCAGAAACTGTCGGGCAGCTCTGCGCCGCGCGCCTTGCGCACCAGTTCAACGTGATTGACGTAAGCCGAGCCATCCACCCATTGATAAGCGCGCGGCAACGGGGCGTCGGCTTCGCGTTCGTGGAACCGCTTTTGCGGGATTGCGCCATGCTCAAGCTCTGTTGCCAGTGCCGCCAACGCTGGCGCCAACCGGTCCCAGTCATCAAGCGCGCCCTGCAGCGTCGCGACGATGTGATCGGCATCGGCATACCAGGCCAGGTCGTTCGATACGACAATCAACCGGCCATCGCGGCCCTGCGGAAGGGAAGCCAGTTTCATTCGCTAAAATTCCTCTGCATGATCAATCCGCGTGCCTTCCAGCGCACGGACCTGGGCGTAGATACGGGAGAGCAGTGACTTGAACTGACTGCGCTCTGCGGTGGTCAGCATTTCGAACAGGCGGCGCTCCATCTGCAGCGCTAGCGGCATGATTTCACCGTGCATCGCCCGGCCCGCTGCAGTCAGTTCCAGATGGTGAGAGCGGCCATCGCTGGCATTGGGGCTGCGCGCCGCGAGGCCTCTTTCTTCCAGAACCTTGCAAGCGCGGTTGACCGCCTCCTTGTCCATCCGCGTAGCAACTGCCAGTTCGCGCTGGGTCTTCTCCCCGGCATCGCCCAATACCGCCATGACCCGCCATTCGGGGATCTTCAGCCCAAAGCGCGCGCGGTATTCCTCGGCAATGCTGTCACTAACCGCGTTCGAGGTAATCGACAGCAGGTAAGGCAGGAAATCGGCAAGGCGGGGAGAGGTTGCAGCCATTGATCATCCGGTTCCTGTTGCAACCAGTTTGCTAGGGCGCGGCCGGGCAATGCGCAATGTTAAAGCGCGAGCCTTATTCGGGTTTGACAGCTTCTGGCGCAGCTGCGGCAAATGCCGGGATAATTCGCAGCGCTTCATCCAGCCGGACCAGCCGGGGAAAGCGTTCAAGCGACAAACCAAACCGCCGCGCGCTGTAGAACTGCGGGACCAGGCAGACATCGGCCAAGTTGGGCTGATCGCCTCCAAAAAAGCCGCGCACTGGAGCCTGCACTTCTAGCGCGGCCAGCCCTTCGCCCATCCAGCGGTGGATCCAGGCCAGCACCGCCGCCTCATCGAAACCACCCTCTTTGCGCAGGTACTTTGCAACGCGAAGGTTGTGCAGCGGGTGAATCTCTGCCGCAATGGTAAGCGCCTGAGCCAATGTGTGCGACCGCGTTGCCGGATCGGACGAGACCATTGGCGGCGTCTTCACCTTCGCGTCAAGGTAATCGATGATCGCCAGCGACTGGGTAAGCAGGTGACCATCAATATCGAGCGCGGGCACGAGACCCTGCGGATAAGCCGCAAGATATTCCGCGCTGCGCTGCTCGCCCGTGGTCAGATCGATGGTAACTGCCCGATAGGCAATGCCTTTGAGGTTGAGCGCAATCCGCACCCGGTATGCGGCTGAAGAACGCCAATAATCGTAGAGTATGACTTCGCTCATCGCAGTACCCTTCCCGCCACCGCGTCCAGCCGCAGCGCCAGCGCTGGATCGCGGGCAGCAGGCGCAGTTATGATTGCCCCATCCAGCGCGCGGTCGAACGGGCTGGCAGTGCGCTTTGCCGGCAGCTTCGCGGCAAGCTTGCTCACCATATCGCGGGCGATCTTCGCATTGCCTTCCATTACAGCAAGGACCTGCGCCGCGTCGACCCCGGCTTCGGCCTCGCGCCAGCTGTCATAATCGGTGACCATGCCGAGCAAAGCATAGGGCAGCTCTGCCTCGCGGGCGAGCCGGGCTTCGGGCATTCCGGTCATGCCGATCACATCACCGCCCCATTTGCGAACCAACCGGCTTTCGGCGCGGGTCGAGAATTGCGGGCCGCTGATGGCCACATAAGTGCCCCGCCCATGTACCGTCGCCCCGCATTCCTGCGCGGCGTCCAAGGCCAATGCGGAAAGCCGCCCGCAAGTCGGGTCGGCCAGGCTCACATGGGCTACAAGGCCGGGGCCGAAAAAGCTCGCTTCACGTCCCGCGGTCCGATCAATCAATTGATCCACCGCGACGAAATGTCCTGGCGCCATGGCGTCGCGCAATGAGCCAACGGCACAAAGCGCCAGCAAATCGGTCACTCCGCAGCGTTTCAGCACGTCGATATTGGCGCGATAGTTGACCGCAGACGGCGGCAGAAAATGTCCCGCCCCGTGGCGCGCGAGGAAGGCAAACCGCACCCCGCCAAGCGTACCGATAGTGACCGGCCCGGAGGGCTCGCCAAACGGGCTGGCGACCGCAATTTCCTGCGCATCCTCAAGCTCGAGGCCAGCCGCAAGCCCTGAGCCGCCGATCACGCCGATGTGCCAATCGGCCGAGATGTTGGCCCCACTCATTTCGGAGCGAGGATCCCCGCCATGATGAAATCGGTGCAATGGGCGCGATAGCGGTCGCGCAACTCTTCGGTCAGCGCGTCGCGATCAAAACAGTGCTTGAGCACCAGCCGGGCAGAGAAGAACCGGTCAGCCGCCCCGGTCAGGGTAAAATAAAACAGCTGCGGATCGACATCGCGGAATACCCCCTGTTTCACCCCGTCGCGGATCAGCCGGTCATAAGCGCGGTGCAGCGGTGCAAGGTAGGAATCGGCGATCCGCTGCGCCTCGGCGTCATCGCTTTCGCGGACCAGCCGCATCAGCAGGCGGTTGAGGTAGGGGGTTTTGTAATAGGTATCGACAACTGCGGGAATATGCCGCCGGAGCCGCGTTTCGGGATCCATGTCCTTGGCCATCAGCGCATCGACCGAATGGACGATGTCCTTCATGTCGCGATCGAGCAGCGCCTTCATCAGCCCGGCCTTGTTGCCGAAATAATACTTCACCAGCGCCGAATTGAGCCCCGAACGCAGACTCAGCTCCGAGAGCGAGATATCAACGATATCGCCCTCTCGCATGATAGCTGAAGCTGTTGCCAGCAGCAGTTCCCGGGCGCCGGGCGGGGCGTCGGGTAGCGAAGCAGGCGGCGCGTCACTCATAAGAACGGCGGTTCCTCCCACCACGGATAGAAGTCGGGCATATCGGTTGAAACCTTCGCCGGGAAGGCGGGCGGGCGCTTCTCGAGGAAGCTTTGCACACCTTCTTTTGCATCGGCCCCTTTGGAGAGGCGATAGATCGCCCGGCTATCGATCCTGTGGGCCATCATCGGATGCTCGGTGGCGGAGAGGCGCCACAGCATTGCGCGGGTCATCGCCACCGAAACTGCCGAGGTGTTCTCGGCAATCTCGCGCGCCAAAGTGCGGGTCGCTTCCATCAGCTCGGCTTGCGGGTGGACCGAACGGACCAGACCGCCGGCCTTGGCCTCGCCTGCATCGAAGATCCGCCCGGTCATGCACCATTCCATCGCCTGTTGGATCCCCACCAGCCGCGGCAGGAACCAGCTGGAGCAGGCTTCCGGCACAATCCCGCGCCGCGCAAAGACAAAGCCGTAGCGCGCGGTATCCGAGGCGAGGCGCATATCCATGGCCAGTTGCATGGTCGCGCCCACGCCCACTGCAACGCCATTGCAAGCCGCTAGCAACGGCTTGGTCGACTGGAACAACCGCAAGGTCAGCAGTCCGCCGCCATCGCGGACCCGCTCGTCGGATAAATCGTCCACCGCATCGCTGCTCGAGAACACCGCCCGGCCATCCTCAGGGGTAAGATCGGCCCCGGCGCAAAATGCTCTGTCTCCCGCCCCGGTGAAGATCACCGCTCGGACCCCGTCATCGCCATCGGCCCGGTCCATCGCATCGGCGATCTCGCCGGCCATGGTGCGGGTATAGGCATTGAGTTTTTCGGGACGGTTGAGCGTGATCGTCGCGATCTTCTCGCTCACCTCATAGCTGATCTGCGAATAGCTCAATGCCTTTACTCCCTATCGAGTTCAGCGCGGTGCCATCCGGATCGCGCCGTCAAGCCGAACGTCCTCGCCGTTGAAATAGCTGTTCTCGATCATGGTCAGCGCCAGACCCGCATATTCCTCCGGTTTGCCGAGCCGCTTGGGGAACGGCACCGATGCCGCCAGTGCATCTTTCACTGCCTGCGGCGCGCCCAGCATCAGCGGGGTTTCAAAAATGCCCGGCAGGATAGTGTTTACGCGAATGCCCTCGCTCATCAGATCGCGCGCGATTGGCAACGTCATGCCGATCACTCCGGCCTTCGACGCCGAATACGCTACCTGACCCATCTGCCCGTCCTCGCCTGCGACGCTGGCGGTATTTACGATCGCGCCGCGTTCGCCGTCGTCATTGCAGGGATCGAGCGTCATCATACCGGCCGCCGACATCGCGATGCAGCGGAAGGTGCCGACCAGATTGATCTGGATCAGCCAATCGAAAGCCGAGGACGGGTAGAACTTGATCGAGCCGTCTTCCTTGGAGCGGCTCGCGGTCTTCATCGCCGCGCCGGTGCCTGCGCAATTGACCAGGATCCGCTCTTGTCCGTGGGCCGCGCGGGCCTTGGCAAAACCTGCCGCAACGCTTTCGTCCGAAGTGACGTTAACCTCGCAGAACACGCCGCCGATTTCGGCAGCCATGGCCTCGCCCTTGTCTTTCTGTAGATCGAAAATGGCGACCTTGACGCCCTTGGCAGCCAGCGCGCGGGCAGTTGCGGCACCAAGGCCAGACGCGCCGCCAGTAATGACGGCGGCGACGGTGTTATCGAGTTTCATTTGGTATTCTCCTATAATTCGTCGTCCCGGACTTGATCCGGGGACGACGTTAAATCATTTCAACGATTGTCACATTGGCAACGCCGCCGCCTTCGCACATCGTCTGCAAACCGTATTTCTTGCCGCGCGCCTTCAGCGCATGGAGCAGTGTCGCCATCAGCTTGGTCCCCGATGCACCCAGCGGATGGCCCAGCGCAATCGCTCCGCCATTGACGTTGAGCTTCGCCGGGTCCGCCCCGGTATGCTTGAGCCAGGCCATTGGCACCGAGGCGAAGGCCTCGTTCACTTCATAAAGGTCGATCTCACCAATCGTCATGCCGGCGCGTTCCAACGCGCGGTCGGTGGCAAACAGCGGCTCTTCCAGCATGATCACCGGATCGCCCGCAGTCACGGTCAGATTGTGGATCCGGGCGAGCGGCGTGAGGTTGTAACGCTTCAGCGCTGCCTCCGAGACGATCAGCGCCGCGCTCGATCCGTCACAGATCTGGCTGGAGGACGCTGCGGTGAGCGATCCGCCTTCCTGCAACAGCTTGACCCCGGCGATACTCTCCAGCGCCGCATCGAAGCGGATGCCTTCGTCGATCGTATGCCAGGCCATGCCGTCGGGCGTTTCGATCTCGATTCTGACGATCTCATCGGCAAAAGCCTTGGCATTGGTCGCGGCAATCGCCTTCTGGTGGCTTTCAAAGGCAAACCGGTCGAGATCGTCCTTGGTGAAGCCATGCTTCTTGACGATCATTTCCGCGCCCATGAACTGCGACCACATGATCCCGGGATATTTGGCCTCCAGCCCGGGCGACTTGTAGTTGCCCAGCCCCTCTTTCATGTGGAACATCGCGGTAGAGCCCATTGGAACCCTGCTCATACTCTCAATCCCGGCCGCGATAACCACGTCCTGCGTGCCGCTCATCACCGCCTGTGCGGCGAACTGGATCGCCTGCTGCGACGAGCCGCACTGGCGATCAATGGTCACTGCCGGGGTCGATTCCGGCAACAGCTTGCTGGCCAGCACCGCATTGCGGCCAACTTGACCGGCCTGCTGCCCGCCCTGGCTGACGCAACCCATGATAACATCCTCGACGGCGGCAGGATCAAGGCCGGTCCGCCCGACAATCGCATCAAGGCTTGCCGCTGCCAGATCAACCGGGTGGACCCCGGCCAGCCGCCCACCGCGCCGCCCGCCGGCGGTCCGAACTGCATCAACAATATAGGCAGTTGCCATGACACGACTCTCTTTGCTGAAGTGGATTTAATCGCTCGATTAAGTGGTGATCGCAGCGCAGTCAATTCGGCATTCCCGGGGAGCCAGATTACGGCGCGGTCGTTCGTCGATCAATGCTTGAATAAGGTGTTGCGCCGCAGCAACAGCGTTACCTCGGATTAACAAAACTGCCATAAGGGGTTTGCAATCCAGTCGCAAAAAGGTTGGAATACATAACGCGAGCAAGCTTCCATCGGAACAAATGCTACAACCAAGAATCCAGAACCCACCGCCACGCCGCAAACCAAATGGCATCGGGTCCATATCAGGGGACTAACCGTGAAAATGATCGCCGCCAAATCCGTTCTGCGCAGCGCAACCTGCCTGTCGGCCTTCGCGCTGCTGGGCACTGCTGCATACGCGCAGGAAGTCGATCAGGTGGAAACCAGCGCCGCAACTGGTGACGAAGAAGCACCGATCGTCGTTACCGGATCGCGCATCCCCCGAGTGATGACGGACACGCCAAATCCCGTCGTGACGGTCTCCAGCGCAGATATCGTGCAGTCGGGCACCACCAACCTGACGGACTTCCTCAAGACGGTCCCCGCGCTTCAGGGCTCGCTCAATTCCTTCAATAACAGCGGTGACAGGGCCGGCATCGGTTACACCGGCCTCAATCTGCTGGATCTGCGCAATCTCGGCTTTGATCGTACGCTCGTTCTTGTCGATGGGCGCCGGCATGTTGCCGCAGTCGATGGGCTTCAGTCTGTTGACATCAACACGATCCCCACTGACCTCATAGAGCGGGTGGAAGTCTTTACCGGCGGAGCGTCGGCGGTCTATGGAGCCGATGGCGTATCGGGTGTCGTGAATTTCATCCAGAAGAAGGACTTCGAAGGCGTCACTGCGCGTGCGCAGGCCGGAATCTCGAAATATGGCGACGCCAGCCAGCGCCTGCTCGCCCTTACAGCGGGCCACAATTTCGCCGACGGTCGCGGCAATTTCACCATCGCCTGGGAACACGGTGAGGAGGATCGCCTGGATTCGCAGCGCCGCACA
The DNA here is from genome assembly GCA_031413595.1 of Novosphingobium sp. Classification (GTDB taxonomy): domain Bacteria; phylum Pseudomonadota; class Alphaproteobacteria; order Sphingomonadales; family Sphingomonadaceae; genus Novosphingobium. Next base: position 2,113 of record JANOFJ010000058.1, on the reverse strand, counting down.
CGCTACTCGGGATCGAACCGGGTCGGGTTCTACCTAAACCCGAACGACACCGAAACCGGGGCGCAGAACAACGACGGGATTCCCGACAATATCCCGCTGAATGATATCCGGTACTTCGATACCTCGCGCGAAGGCGGAATCGATGTCGATTTCGATGGCTTTCCCGATTTCTACGGATCCCAAGGCCTTCCCTACGATCCGGGCACTTTCATTCCCAGCTTCTACCAGCAAGGCGGCTCGGGCACGCTGGTTTCCGACTATGGCAATGACCTCCTTCCAGAAATACGCCGCGACGTCGTCAGCGCGGTGGCGCATTTTGACATCAGCAGTGCTTTCACTCTTTATGCCGAAGCCAAATACGCCAAGACGAAATCGTTCTCGGTCGGCCAGCCGAGCTTCGACTACTATCTCTGGATTCCATCGGACAACCCCTACATCCCGTCGTCGGTCCAGCCTTTCATCGACCCCGATAACGCAGCTGTCCTCGTCAATCGCGACAATTTCGATCTCGGGCGCAGGGGTGAGGACATCGGCCGCGAGACGATCCGCACCGTGATCGGCGCCAAGGGAGAGATTTCTTCCAATCTCTCCTACGACCTGTCCTATGTTTTCGGCCAGGCAAAGATCACCAACCATTACATCGGCGACATCCTGACTGACCGCTTCTATGCGGCGATTGATGCCGTGACGGGAGCCAACGGACAGCCGACCTGCCGGGTCAATGTTGATCCAGACTGGCAGCCATTCCAGCCATTCAACTACACGCGCAGCGAGATTCCGCCCACGACTTTTTCGCCGGGTCAGTGCCTTCCACTCAACATCTTTGGCGAGGGCGTGGCTTCACAGGCGGCGATCGACTGGGTGAAGACCGACACGACCGATCGTTCCAAAATCAGCCAGCATGTGATCAGCGGTGCGCTCACGGGCAACACCAAGGGGTTTTTCGAGCTTCCCGGCGGACCCGTCGGATTCGCCCTGGGCGCCGAATATCGCAAGGAAAGCAGCAACTTCGTTGCCGATCCGCTTGCCCAGCAGGGCCTAACTTTCACCAATGTCCTTGGCAATACCAAGGGCGCGTTCAGCGTCTGGGAGGCGTTTGGAGAAGTCAATGCGCCGATCCTGTCCGACCGGCCATTTTTCGAGCGGCTCAATTTGAATGCCGCATTCCGATATTCGGACTATTCGACCATCGGAGCCACCACGGCCTGGAAATTCGGCGGCGAATGGGCGCCCGTGAAGGATATTACCTTCCGCGGCAGCTATTCCAAGGCAGTCCGTGCACCGAACATCAGCGAGTTGTTCGGCGCCCGGTCACAGACTTTCGAATTCATCAGCGATCCCTGCGATGTCTCCTTTTTGCAGAACGGCACTCAGTTCCGCGTCTCGAACTGCCAGTCGCTGTTGAGCGGCCTCGGAGTAGCCGATCCCTCGTCATATACAGACACCCGAAGCGTCAACATCCCCGGTTTCCAAGGAGGCAATCCAGCCGTTTTCGAAGAGGAGGCGAAGACCTGGACGGCGGGCGTCGTGCTGCAACCATCCTTTATCCCCAATCTGGTGTTTACCGCCGATTGGTATGACATCCGCATTAACAACGCGATCAACACGGTCGACCCTCAGACTGTTGCAGACCTCTGTGTCGACCAGCCAACGCTGACCAATCAGTTCTGTACGGCAATCACCCGCCAAAGTGGCGGCGGAGCAAATGCCGGCTTCATCACCAGCTTCGAAGTCGGTCCGCTAAATGTCGCCAATTTCCGGACCGCCGGTCTGGACTTCATGATCGACTATCGCATTCCCACTGACAAAATCGGCACATTCGGTCTGCATGTCATTGGCAATTATCTGGACAAGCTTACCTTCGTGCCCATTCCCGGATCTCCGCCGGTCACCAATGCCTATGAGGCCGGAGCGCCAAAATTCCAGATTACTGCGGACCTCATCTGGTCGATCAACAAGTTCAAGCTGGATTGGCAGGTCAACTACACATCGAAGGTCTACCGGTTCTCGCGCCAGACTACGGCGAGCAACCCGGATGTCGCCGCTCCCGAATATCTCAGGCTCAAGGAGCGCTTCTCGCACGACGTGAGCATGAGTTACGATGTGTCTGACC
>JANOFJ010000057.1:0-18699 GCA_031413595.1 Novosphingobium sp. | reverse complement strand
TTCCTGGGCGGCTGGTTTGAGGATGATCACGTCAAGTCGGCCTTCGCCTTCGATGCGGTTGTCGGAAATTACGCCGGGGTTTCGACGCCGGGATCGGCCTATGTGCTGCTCCACCACGTGTTTGGCGAGGTCAACGGCAAGTTGGGCGCATGGGGTCATGCGGTGGGCGGAATGGGCGCGATCACGCAGGCGATGGCCAAGGCGTGCGAGTTGCAGGGGGTTGAGATCAGCCTCGAAGCACCGGTCGCCAAGCTCTTGGTGGATGGCGGGAAAGTCACCGGCGTTCGCCTCGAAAGCGGTGAAGAGATTGTCGCGCCGATTGTCGCCTCCAACGCCGGTCCCGCGTTGCTCTATCCCCAGTTGGTCGATCCCGCGGATCTGGACGACGACTTCAAAAAGCGGATCAAGGGCTTCAAGACCTGCAGCGGCACTTTCCGGATGAATGTGGCGCTGTCGGAATTACCCAGCTTTTCGGTCTTGCCGGGCAAGGAACAGGCCGAGCATCACACCGCCGGGATCATTATCGCCCCGGGGATGGACTATATGGATCAGGCCTTCACCGATGCGCAAGCGCATGGCTGGTCGAAGAAGCCGATTGTCGAGATCAAGATCCCCAGCACAGTCGACGATAGCCTCGCCCCTCCCGGCAGCCACGTCGCCAGCCTGTTCTGCCAGCAGTTCGATCCGGCGGTTGACTGGGACACACACCGCGAGGCGGTGGCCGATCTGATCATCGATACGGTCAATGATCACGCCCCCAACTTCAAGGCCAGTGTGATCGCCGCGCAGATCCATTCACCGCTCGATCTGGAACGCAAGTTCGGCTTGATCGGCGGCGATATCATGCATGGCAATATGGGGATCGACCAGCTGTGGGCAGCGCGGCCTGTTTTGGGCCACGGCGATTATCGCGGGCCGATCAAGGGGCTCTATATGTGCGGCGCTGGCACCCATCCCGGCGGCGGCGTGACCGGCGCGCCGGGGCACATTGCGGCGCATGCGATATTGGCCGACCGTCCGCTTATCAGGAAACTGCTGCGGTCCTGACCGCCCAGTAAACCGGCAGACCAGCCGCGACCAGCAGCGCGCCATAGATCATCGCTTCAACGCCCAGGCCCCATTGCGCCCAAACGGTGAAGCCCGCAGCGATCACGGCGATCAGGCCAAGCTTGCGATCGCCGGGGATCAGGCGCAGCGCCGCCAGCGAGGTCATCAGATAGGTCAGCAGCCCAGCCGCCAGGCTGACCGAGGCGATGAAAACGAACAGGTCTGCCAGACCGCGCTGGTAGTTCATCAGCGTGATGATGCTAAGCAGCCCGCTTGAAACCAGATGCGAGCGCAGCGGCACGCCGCGCTTGCTTTCGGCCGCGAACCAGCGCGGGAATACGCCGCCGCGCGCCATCGCCCACGGCATCTCGGCTTGAACCAGCACCCAGCCGTTGAGCGTTCCAAAGGCGCTGACCGCCGCAAACACCGCGACCACGGCAGCGACATTTCCGCCGAGCTTGCTGCCCAGGAAATCGGCAATCGGTGCGGGCGACGCAGCCGCCTGGCCGATCGGGATATAGACTGCAAAGGCAGTTGATATGCCGAGATAGACGAGGCCGGTCAGCAACACCCCCCACAGCGTTGCCCGGGGAATATCGCGCGCGGCGTTTTCCACTTTGTCGGCCGGGACCGTCGCGGATTCGAGGCCAAGGAAGCCCCAGAATGTCAGGCCGACTGCGGCAGAAACCGCTCCCGCACTGATCGCCACCCCCGAATTGGGCGCTTGAGGCGCCCCGCCGAGCAGCAAACCCAGCGCCAGCACGATCAGCAGGATCAGCGGCAGAAGTTTGAGCAGTACGGTGACCTCCTGAACCCGCCCGGCAGAACGCACCCCCATCAGATTGATGATCGTCGCCAGCCAGACAAAGCCCACCGCCAATATGGCCGGGAGCCCGGGCGTCGTGCCGATCCGGGGAACCAGCAGGCTAAGGCTGCTGACCACCGCCACCGCCACCGCCGCATTGCCGACCCAGCTCATCACCCAATAGCTCCACGCGGTGACAAAGCCTGCCAGCGGCCCGAACGCCTCGTTGACAAAGGCGTAGGGACCGCCTGCCTCAGGGGATCGCCCACCCAACCTTGCGAACACCACCGCGAGGCACATTGCTCCGCCGATTGTCACCAGCCAGCCGACAATCTGATTGTAGCCGAGCGGGGCAAGCGAGGCGGGCAGCAGGTAAATCCCCGAGCCGATCATGTTGCCGACGACCAGCGCGAGGAGCGCCCAGAAGCCGAGCCCACGCTTTGGCGTTGTATTCATCTTGCAATCCCCTTGCAGTCATCTTGCAGACTAACGCTTGATTGCAAAGCGTCGCCATGTTTCTGGAGGTAGATGAGTAACGTCACCACCAACAATTCTGGCCAAAGTTGGCTCGCCCGCCTCGGCCAGTATCACCCCCGGCTGATCGAGGCTGCGGTGGCGATGAACGAAAACCGGCTCCATGATGCCGAGCCGCTGCTGCGCACGCACCTCAAGGAAGACCCCTTCGATGTCGCGGCAATCCGGATGTTTGCGGAAGTTGCCGGGCGGATCGGGCGCTATAAGGATGCGGAAAGCCTGCTGCGCCGCGCGGTGGACTTGTCCCCCGCTTTCACCGCGGCGCGCGCCAATCTGGCACTGGTGCTGTACCGCCAGAACCGCGCCGAAGAGGCGATCGAGCAGCTCAACCAGGTCATGGCGGAAGAGCCGGACCATGCCGGCCACGCCAACCTCGCCGCCGCCGCCTTTGGCCGGATCGGCGAATATGACGAGGCAATCGGGCTTTACGAAGCGGTGCTCAAAGAGGCGCCAAACCTGCCGCGAGTGTGGATGAGCTTTGGCCATATGCTCAAAACGGTCGGGCGGCAGGCCGATGGCGTGGCCGCCTATCGCCGCGCGATCGAACTGATGCCGGAACTGGGCGAGGCGTGGTGGAGCCTCGCCAACCTCAAGACCGTGCGCTTCAGCGACTACGATATTGCCGCAATGGAAGCGGCGGTGTCGCGCGGGGATATTGCCGAGGAAGACCGCTTTCACCTCGATTTCGCACTGGGCAAAGCGCTGGAGGATCGCCGCGAAAACGCCGCCGCATTCGCCCACTATGTCGCTGGAAACGCCCGGCGGCGGGCGTTGCTGCCCTATGATCCGCAGGACACCACGCGCTTTGTCGATAGCCTGATCGCCGTCGCCACGCCGGAACTGTTCGCAGCGCGGGAAGGGCAGGGCTGCGATGCCAGTGATCCGATCTTCATCCTAGGCATGCCGCGCGCCGGATCGACCCTGGTCGAGCAGATCCTGTCGAGCCACAGCGCGGTCGAGGGCACCAGCGAACTGCCCGATATTCCGGCGCTGGCGTGGCGCGGCGGCAATTACCCCGCCAATCTGGTTCCCTTGCAGGGCGCGGATTTGCGCGCGCTGGGCGAGGAATACCTCCAGCGCACGCGGATCCAACGCAAGTCTGAGCGGCCGTTTTTCATCGACAAGATGCCCAACAACTGGGCCCACGTTCCGTTCATCCGGCTGATCCTGCCGAACGCGAAAATCGTCGATGCGCGGCGCCATCCGCTCGGCTGTTGCTTTTCCAACTTCAAGCAGCATTTCGCCCGCGGCCAGCCGTTCAGCTATGGCCTTGAAGACATGGGTCATTATTACCGCGATTATGTGCGGCTGATGGCGCATGTCGATGCGGTTCAGCCCGGACTGGTGCACCGGGTGATCTATGAAGACATGGTCGACGATACCGAGGCCGAGGTGCGCAAATTGCTCGCCTTTTGCGGACTTGAGTTCGAGCCGACGTGCCTTGCCTTCCACGAAACCGAGCGGGCCGTGCGCACCGCCAGCTCCGAGCAGGTCCGCCAGCCGATCTTCCGCGAAGGGACCGAGGGCTGGAAGGCTTTCGCGCGGTTCCTGAGCCCCTTGCGTGAGGCATTGGGCCCGGTTCTGGAGGCCTATCCTGCCGTTCCTGACCAGTGGTAATTCTGCCACGCTGACGCAGCTATAAGCCGAAATTATACTGTGATTGCTTGACTGTGAGGTGTTGGGGAATCAGGGTGGAGCGTCATAATCTGGATCGGGACTTTCCATGCGTAACACTGCCCGCCGCGCCACCATGGTCGCTTTGTTTGCGACTTCCGCAATCTCGACCGCACCAGTCTTTGCGCAGGAGGCGCAAGCCGAAGAGAGCGTTGATGATAGCGATGCCATTATCGTCACCGCACAAAAGCGCAGCGAGAACCTCCAGAACGTGCCGATCAGCATCCAGGCCTTGGGTACCCAGAAGCTCGATCAGCTGAACATCACCGATTTCAAGGGCTACGCGCAGCAGCTTCCCTCGGTCTCGTTTCAGGCACTGGGCGGAACGCCCGGCACCAATGTCGTCTATATGCGCGGCGTTGCTTCGGGCGGAGACGGCAACCACTCGGGCACGCTGCCTTCGGTCGGCGTCTATCTTGACGAACAACCGGTGACGACGATCGGCGGCAACCTCGATGTCCATATCTATGACATCGCCCGGATCGAAAGCCTCGCGGGTCCGCAGGGCACGCTTTATGGCGCATCTTCGCAAGCCGGCACGTTGCGGATCATCACCAACAAGCCCAGCACCGCAGGTTTTGAAGGCAGCGTCGATGGCGAGGTCAATACCGTCCGTTATGGCGGCGTTGGCGGCAAGCTGGAAGGCATGATCAACGCCCCGCTGTCTGAAATGGCGGCGCTGCGGGTGGTCGGCTTCTATCAACGCGATGCTGGCTACATCGATAATGTTGCAGGGTCGCGGACCTTCTGCGGCACCACGATTTATGATGATGACTCAGGCAGCGCAATCGGCTGCATCAAGGACGGCATTACGGTCAACAACGCCGCATTCGTCAAGAAAGACTATAACGAAACCGAAACCTGGGGCGGCCGCGCTGCGCTCAAGGTCGACCTCGACGACACCTGGACGGTGACCCCTGCGGTCATTTATCAGGATACCCGCAGCAATGGCTCCTATGCCTATGATCCACGTGTCGGCGATCTTCAGGTCCAGCGCTTCTTCCCCGAGTTCCGCAAGGACAAGTTTGTCCAGGCGGCGCTGACGATCGAAGGCAAGCTGGGCAATTGGGATGTGACCTATGCCGGGGCCTATCTCGATCGCAAGACCTCGTCGTCCAGCGATTATACCGACTACGCGGAAGCCTATGATTCGTTGTATGAATCGGTTGGCGGCCTGGCCTATTACTTTGCCTACCAGGATGCTTCGGGTAACACGATCAATCCGAGCCAGAAGGTGCTGGGCACCGATCACTTCACCAAGATGAGCCAGGAATTGCGGGTCGCCTCGCCGGCTTCCGATCGCTTCCGGGTGGTGGCGGGTGCATTCTATCAGCGCCAGACCAATGAAATTCATCAGGACTATCAGGTCGCCAATCTAGCACCGCTGCTCTCGGTCAATGGTCTGCCGGGCACGCTGTGGCTGACCGAACAGAAGCGGGTCGATACGGATTATGCGATGTTCGGCGAGTTGAGCTATGATCTGACCGACACGGTCACGTTCACTGCCGGCGGACGCGCCTTCATCTATGACAACTCGCTGATCGGCTTCTTCGGGTTCGGCCGAAACCCGGCGTATATCCAGGATGCAGACGATAACCCGCCGCCCAACGCAGCCTATTCGAGCCGCACCGGCGTTGCCGGCTGCTTTACGACCGCCGGAACCCGTTTGCGCGATGCGCAGTCGGCGGGACAAACCGACACCACCCTGCTGCCAGCAGCGGTCCCTGGCGGCCCCTGCACCAACCTTGGTGTCTTCTCGAATGGTTCGATCCTCCCGGTCAAGGCCAAGGGCTCGGGCGGGACCTATCGCTTCAACCTGAACTGGAAGCCTTACAACGGTTTGCTGGTGTATGGCACGGTTTCGCGCGGCTTCCGGCCGGGCGGGATCAACCGCCGCGCCGACGTGCAGCCGTATGAAGCCGATTTCCTGCTCAATTACGAGATCGGCTGGAAGGCGACGCTCGCTCCCGGCATTCGGCTTAACGGCGCGGTCTATCAGCAGGAATGGAAAAAGTTCCAGTTCGCCTTCCTCGGCGCCAATAGCTTCACCGAGATCCACAATGGGCCCAATGCCCGGATCCGCGGCGTGGAAATGGATCTGACTGTTAATCGCGGGCCGCTGTCGCTGACTGTGTCGGGTGCCTATACCGACGCCAAGACCACCCAGAACCTCTGCTCGGTTGATGACCCGACCTTCTTGTGCAATGGCTTGGACGATGCCGGTCGGGATGTCTTGGTAGTGGCACCGAAGGGCACGCGGCTGCCGATTACCCCGCGCTGGAAGTTTGCCGGTACGCTGCGCTACACGGCAGATATGGGCACGGCCAAGGTCTATGGCCAGGTCAACGCGGCATACCAAAGCCGGATTTCCAGCGACATTCGCAAGAATATCTACAAGGTCTATCCGGCTGACGACACGATCAATCCTTCAGGCGAGCTTGGCCGGCTGGAAGAGTTCACCACAGTCAACCTCGCGGTCGGCGCGGATTGGGACAAGTTCAACCTTGAACTGTTCGTTTCCAACCTGTTCGATGAGCGCGGCCAGATTTCGCGCTTCCTCGCCTGCGGCTCATGCGGCCAGCGGCCCTATATCGTGCCGTCGCAGCCGCGCACGATCGGGATGCGGGCCGGGATCAAGTTCTGATCGAACCTGAAATGTGACAGAAATTACCGCCCCCTTCGTACCAGCGAAGGGGGCGGTTTCCGTTTAAGGCAACTTTGCTTTCAGGGTAGTTGGGCCTTGGGGAAACCGTCCCAGCAGGCGTCGTAGTCGGTCTGCAACAGCGGCGTATCCATCGCCCAGGCAGTGGGGCGCAATACCCAGCGGCTTTCGAACATGAAGGCCAGCGTATCGTCCAGCTTCACCGGGACGAGGTTGGCCGCCATCGCTTTTTCGGTGGAGGCCACATCGGGGCCATGTCCAGCCATCTGGTTGTGCAGACTGGCCCCGCCGGGCTCGAACCCGCCCTGACCGCTTTTGGCAGCTTCCTTGGCATCATATTCGCCGCGCACCAGGCCCATGAATTCGCTCATCACATTGCGGTGGAACCACGGCGGGCGGAAGGTGTCCTCGCCCACCATCCAGCGCGGCGGGAAGATCGCGAAATCGCAATTGGCGGTCCCGGCCTGATCGCTTGCACTAGTTAACACGGTAAAGATCGAGGGATCGGGATGATCGAAGCTGACCGTGCCGATAGTGTTGAAGCGGGCCAGATCATAGCGGCAAGGCGCCGAATTGCCGTGCCAGGCAACCACATCGAAGGGTGAATGATCCAGCGTGGTCCGCCACAGCGCACCCTGGAATTTCTGGATCAGCTCGAACTTTTCGTCGCGGTCTTCGAACCACGCCACTGGTGTCTCGAAATCGCGCGGACTCGCCAAACCATTGGAGCCGATCGGGCCGAGGCCGGGAAGCTCAAACGGCGCGCCGTAGTTCTCGCAAGCATAGCCGCGGGCCGGGCCGTCCAGCTCCACCCGAAAGCGCATTCCGCGCGGGATCAGCCCGATATGGCCGGGGGGAACATCCATCCGGCCAAGCTCGGTGACGATCCGCAGAGCTCCAAGCTGCGGCACGAGCAAAAGCTCACCATCGCTGAACTGCACTGCGCGCCGGTCCATCGAGGCGTTGGCGGCATAGAGATGCACCGCGATGCCCGCGCCCGTTCCGACATCGCCATTGCCGCAAAAACTGACCAGCCCGTCGATCCATTCGGTCGGCGCATCGGGCAGCGGCAACGGGTCCCAGCGCAGCCGGTTGGGGCTGGGGGGCGCCTCGCCGAACGGCGCGCTGCGCAATTGCATCGGGCCTGCATAGGGGGTGAAAGGCGCATGCGCCGCCGCGGGGCGCATGCGGTAGAGCCAACTGCGCCGATTCTCGTGCCGTGGCGCGGTAAATGCGGTGGAAGAGAATTGCTCGGCATAAAGCCCAAAGGCAGGTCGCTGCGGACTGTTGCGGCCGATCGGCAAAGCGCCGGGCACGGCCTCGCTTGAAAAATGGTTGAGGAAGCCTGTCTGGTAGGTTCCAGTCTGATCGGACATCGCCAAACCCTATCTAGTTTCAATTGAAACCGCTTTAGCGGTTAGTACGCTCCGCCGCAAGTGTTCTCACCAGCGCCTGTGCCGCACTGGAAACCTCTGCCCAGGTCACCTCGAAGCCCGCTTCATCGCCGTACCACGGATCGGCGACGGCCTGTCCGTGGCGACCCGGCACAAGATCGAGCAGCAATGCAAGCTCTGCGCTATGGTCCGCCGGCGCGATCCGGTGCAGATTGGCCAAATTGTGATGGTCGAGCGCATAGATATGGCTGAACCGCGTAAAATCAGCCGCCACAGCCTGACGTCCGCGATAGGCCGAAATGTCGATGCCATGGCGCCGCGCGGTCCGGATGGCTCGCTCATCGGGAGGCTCGCCCACATGATAGTCTGCGGTCCCGGCCGAATCCGCGATCGCAGCAAGGCCTGCGCGCGCTGCCTCGGCCCGGAAGGCCGCCTCGGCCAGCGGCGAGCGGCAGATATTGCCCAGACAAACGAACAGCACCGCCGGCTGGATCATTCCGGACTATCCCGCTCAAGCCGGTAGGCAGCCGTGAGATAAGCATCGGCGGCGGCGCGCAGCTGGGGATGTTTGGGAAAGGCATCGGCCGGGAACGGCGCGATGCCCAGTCCCTCCATCAGCGTCCATAATCCGAACTTGCGGCCGGGTTCGCGTTCAACCCCGAAAGCGATGTTGAGCCGCTCGATCCCGTGTTCGAACTCAGTTTCGGTCAGCGAGGAGGGATCCTCGGTCTCGAAGAAATGCAGGATGAGCGCATCGAGGTCCATGCCTCAAGCCAGCCAACCGAGCATGCCGGCGCCCCAGACAGCCGCGCCGCCCGCGACCAGGGCAATGGCATAGCCCAGCCAGCTACCTGACCTGCGCCGGCGGTCCATGATAAGCGGGACGTCTGGCAGCGGAGGCTGCTCGGGCGCGCCGCCTTTGGGTGGAAAGCGGTCTTCGATCCTGCGGATCAGCGCGGGCAGCCGCATCAGCGTATCGCCATCTTCCTTCATCCGCGCGGCAATCGCTGCTTCAGGCCCAAGCTCGTCGCGGATCCATTCCCGCACGAAAGGAGCGGAGACGTCCCACATGTTGATCGCCGGATCGAGACTGGTCGCCAGGCCCTCGACCATCACCATGGTCTTTTGCAGCAACAGCAGATGGGGCTGGGTCGACATGTCAAAATCGCGGGTGATAGCGAATAGCCCGTCGAGCATCTGTCCGACCGACAGCTCGCTCACCGGCTTGCCGCGCATCGGCTCGCCGACGGCGCGCAATGCGGTCGCAAATTCAGCGACCGAATGATACGACGGCACATATTGCGCTTCGAAGTGGATCTCGGCGACCCGGAGGTAATTGCCGGTGGTCAGCCCGTAAAGGATCTCGGCCAGCCAGGCCCGTGCCCGGCGATCAATCCGGCCCATGATCCCGAAATCAATCGCCGCAATTGTCCCGTCGGCCTGCACAAACAGGTTTCCCTGATGCATGTCGGCGTGGAAATAGCCGTGGCTGATCGCTTGCGTCAGGAAGGCCAGCACCAGCCGCTGGGCCAGATCGGGCATGTCATGCCCGGCAGCCCGAAGCGCGGCCACTTCGCTGATTTTGGTCCCGTCGACCCAATCGATCGTCAGGACCTTGCCGGTGGTCCGGTCCCAGTCGATCCCTGGCACAACGTAGCGATCATGCGATTTCATCACTTCGGTGAGTTCGGAGGCCGAGGCCGCCTCGCGCCGCAGATCGAGCTCACGCAGCGTCCAGCGTTTGAAATTGGCGATGGTCATGCGCGGGCGAAGCCGCTGCGCCTCACCGCCGAGCGCCTCGAAATGAGCCGCCGCCCACTCGTAGGTTTCAATATCGCGGGCGAACTTTTCGCGGATGCCGGGACGCAGGACCTTTATCGCCACCATAGCGCCCTCGGTGGTGACCGCTTTGTGGACCTGCGCGATTGAAGCAGAGCCGACCGGGACTGGATCGATACTGGCGTAGAGCTCCTGCCAGGGCCGGCCAAAGCTTGCCTCGATCTCGCTGCGGATAGCGGCGAAATCAACTGGCGGCAGGCTGTCTTGCAATGAGAGCAAATTATGGGCCGCTTCCTCGCCGACCAGATCGGGCCGGGTTGCCAGTGTCTGGCCCAGCTTGATCGCGGCCGGACCGATCGCCTGGAACGCGCCGGCATAGTCGGGGACGCGCGGCTGGAACGTGCCCAGCCGGGCAATCCGGCACAGCCGCCGAACCTGGGCCGGGGTGCTTGGGTCACGCTCTATCCCGCGCAAGGCACCGTGACGGCCAAGCGTCCGGCCCCAGCTCAGCAGGCGGAAGATATGGGTCGTCGGACGGGTCAAATTTTCCAGCCCGAATGGATTGCGACCAGTCCGCCCAGGATTGGCTCAACCTTGGTGCGGGCAAAGCCGGCGTCACGGATCATGCCTTCAAACTCGGACATCGGCGGGAAGCGGCGGATTGATTCGATCAGATAACGGTAGCTCTCCCCGTCCCCGGCAATCGCCTCGCCCAGCCGGGGCACCAGATGGTGCGAATAGAGGTCGTAGGCTTCCTTGAAGCCAGGCCATTCGGTGGTCGAGAATTCAAGACAGAAGAACCGCCCGCCAAATTTGAGAACGCGGTGCGCTTCAGCCAAAGCCGCATCGATCCGGGTAACGTTGCGAATCCCGAAAGCGATGGTGTAGCCATCGAAGATCCGGTCCTCGAACGATAGCTCCTCGGCGTTCTGACGCGACCAGACGAGGCCGTCTATCCCGCGTTCCATTGCCCGCTCGATACCCACATCAAGCATTTCCTGGTTGATGTCGCAGACTGTCACCACGGCGCCTTGCTCGGCCAACCGGAAGGCGATGTCGCCGGTGCCGCCAGCCATATCGAGGAACGTCTCGCCGCGGCGCGGCTTGATGCGGCGGATGAAGCGGTCCTTCCACAGGCGGTGCATGCCGCCCGACATCGCATCGTTCATCACATCATATTTGCGCGCGACGCTGGAAAAGACTTCCCCAACGCGGGCGGTCTTTTCCTCGGGGCTGACGTCTTCGTAGCCGAAAGATACCTGATTGCTCATGGGCGGCGCTTTAGGGGAGTTTCGGCAGCGCGGGAAGGCTGTTAGGTGCCGGTCATGCCAGAATTACCAGAAGTAGAGACAACTGTCCGCGGCATGGCCCGTTACCTTGAGGGCGAGCGGCTCAACCGGGTCACGCTGCACCGGGCAGATCTGCGTCGGCCATTCCCGCCTGGGCTGGTCCAGTCGCTCACCGGGGCGACCGTCACTGCACTGGGGCGACGCGCAAAATACGGGCTGATCCATACCGATCGCGGACAGACTGTGGTTTTTCACTTGGGCATGTCCGGGCGCTGGCGGATTGATCCGGGCGAGCTGGGCAAGCACGATCATCTGGTGCTGGAAACAGGCTCAGGTCATGTCCTTGCGCTGTGCGATCCGCGCCGCTTCGGCTCGGTCGATCTGGTGGACTATGATGCGCTGGAAGCCTGGCCGACATTTGCTGCCCTCGGCCCCGAGCCGCTGGGGCCGGGTCTGACCGTGCAGCATCTGCGGCAGGCCCTGACGGGGCGCAGTGCGACGATCAAGCTGATGTTGCTCGACCAGCGGATCGTTGCTGGCCTTGGCAATATCTATGTCTGCGAAGCGCTGTTCCGGGCGCATATCGATCCGCGCAAGCCCGCCGGTAAAGTCAGCGGTGCGGCGCTGGAACGGCTCGTTCCTGCCATCCGCAGCGTGCTTGACGAGGCGATTGCAGCAGGCGGATCCAGCTTGCGCGATTTCGCAAGGCCCGATGGGGAGCTCGGCTATTTCTCCAAGCAGTTCGAAGTCTATGACCGGACCGGGCAGACTTGCGCCTGCGGGGGCGCGGTCATGCGGATCGTTCAAGGCGGGCGCAGCACCTGGTATTGCGGCAAGTGTCAGAAGTAGCTGGCTCCAAAGATAGCCGGCGGTTCGACGATAGCTTGACGATTCGGCCCCCGCTGGTTAAGGGCCGCGCTTTCCGCGGGGGTGACTCTGGTCAGCCCGCGCGATTCTGCATGAGTTTCAACTGATAAAGGCTGACCCAGTCGGCCGAACGAAGGACAGACATGGCCAATACGCCGCAAGCCAAGAAGCGCATCCGCCGCAACGACAAACGGGCCGAAATCAACGGCAACCGCATCGGCCGCATCCGTACCTTCGTCAAGAAGGTCGAAGCAGCACTCGAAGGTGGTGACAAGGCGGCTGCGGCCGAAGCGCTGCATGCTGCGCAGCCTGAATTGGCGCGCGGCGTGGCGCGCGGTGTGCTCCACAAGAACACTGCCTCGCGCAAACTGTCGCGTCTGACCAAGCGGGTCGCCGCACTCTGATTCGAGAGACCGATTCGTTGCTTTGATGCGGCGAGACTGGCACGAAAACAGAACAGATTTCGAAAAGGGCCGGCGGGCATCCCGCCGGCCCTTTTCATTGCATTCCGCAATCGATTCCCGGTGTTTTACTAAGCCTATGAAATCTGGCGATTCGCGTTGCAGCCTTTCAGAAAAACCAAGGTAAACAGCGCGTTATCCCTAAGTCCGTAGTTTTCCGAGGGTGCCATAGAGTCAAGCCGGATTATTTTTCTTTATTTCATTTTTTTTACATCAGGCGGCTTGCCCTTGGCGCAGAAGGCTTCATAAAACCGGCACTGACCACGGCGCTTCAGCCTGGGCATCATAAAACTAGAGCAGAGTTGGTCGCCCACTTCGGGATTTGGGCGGACCGTACTTTTGCGCATGCCTTGCGGGGTGCGTGAGAGGCTTTGTAACTATAAATCGGGGGCGGTACTGGGTGACTGGGACAAATGTTAACGGATCGCAGGGCTTAGTGCCTGCGCAGGGCAAGGCAGTTGAAGTGCGCATGCAAGAAGAACAAGATGCGCTCGATCTTGCGGCCGATTGGGCTGACATCAGTCAGGGCTTGCGCAAGGATCTTGGTCAACAGCTCCACAGCCAATGGATCAAGCCGGTCCATCTCGGCAGTTTCTGCAAGGAAACGGGCACGCTGGACCTGTTCCTGCCAACCGAATTCTCCGCCAATTGGGTAGCTGACCGGTTTGCCGACCGGCTATCGCTGGCGTGGAAAATCGCCCGGCCCGATGTCCGCAATGTCCGCATTTCTGTTCATCCCGGACGGCGCCAGATGCCCGAATTGCGGCTTGGCCGCGATGGTGGGGCACGGCGCGCTGCCAATGACGGCCTGTCGATGGGTCAACCGGGCGACGCATTGGGCATGGGCGGCACGGATTTCTCGGGCATGGGCTCCAGCTCGCTGGGAATGGCATCCATCGGCCTCGATCCCTCGCTGACATTCACTACCTTCGTGACCGGCACCGCCAATGTGCTCGCCTGCAACGCAGCGCAGCGGATGGCGGCGGTCGAAGTGCCGCAGTTCTCGCCGCTCTACCTCAAGGGTGCGACCGGGCAGGGCAAGACCCATTTGCTTCACGCCATCGGCCATAATTATCTCGCGGCGCATCCCCGGGCCCGGATCTTCTATTGCTCGGCTGAACGCTTCATGGTCGAATTCGTCCAGGCGCTGCGACAGAACCAGATGATCGAGTTCAAGTCGCGGCTGAGGGGCTTCGATCTGCTGCTGGTCGATGACATCCAGTTCATCATCGGCAAGGCAAGTGCGCAGGAAGAGCTGCTTTACACGATCGACGCGCTGTTGGCCGAAGGCAAGCGGCTGGTGTTTGCCGCCGATCGCGCCCCCCAGGCACTGGACGGCGTCGAACAGCGCCTGCTCTCGCGCCTGTCGATGGGCCTTGTGGCGGATATTCAGCCCGCCGATATCGAGCTGCGCCGCTCGATCCTCGAACACCGGCTGGCGCGCTTTTCGCCCACACACGTTCCCGCCGATGTGATCGAGTTCCTCGCCCGCACGATCAACCGTAACGTCCGCGAACTGGTTGGCGGTCTCAACAAGTTGATCGCCTATGCCCAGCTGACCGGCCAGGCGGTTTCGCTGCAGCTCGCCGAAGAGCAGCTGACCGATATCCTCTCGGCCAACCGCCGCCGGATCACGATCGACGAGATCCAGCGCACCGTCTGCCAGTTCTACCGGGTCGACCGGACCGAAATGAGCAGCAAGCGCCGCGCCCGCGCGGTGGTCCGCCCGCGGCAGGTAGCGATGTATCTGGCGAAAGTGCTGACCCCGCGCAGCTATCCGGAGATCGGCCGCAAGTTCGGCGGACGCGATCATTCGACCGTGATTCACGCGGTCCGTCTGATCGAGGATCTACGCACCCGCGATGCCGATATGGACGGCGATGTGCGCAGCCTTTTGAGGCAGCTGGAGAGCTGAGGCTGGCCTTGCGCGCGTGCTTCGACAAGCTCCGCATGAGCGGGTCTTGGGTTTTTGGGCGACTGGACTAAACAGGCTCACGCACCCACCTCCGCTCATGCTGAGCTTGTCGAAGCACGAGCGCCAACGTCAGCCCGAAAATGCTCCCACCCGATCGCCTTGACCGTTTCGCCCGCCATATCGTTCTGCCCGAAGTAGGCGGGGCGGGGCAGGTCGCGCTGACCAGTAAACACGTAGTACTGATCGGCTGCGGCGGGATCGGCTCGCCCGCGCTGCAATATCTGGCAGGCGCGGGGATCGGGCGGCTGACGCTGGTTGACGATGATGTGATCGATGCCAGCAATTTGCAGCGCCAGACGATTTTCACGCCCGCTGATATCGGCAGGTCGAAGGCAGAGGTCGCAGCGGTCTGGTTGCGCCGGTTCGATCCGGTCCTCGAAGCCCGCGCGATCGTCGAGAGGGTGGGGGGCGATAACGCCGCGCGGGTCTTCGAAGGTGCCGACCTTGTGCTCGACGGCTGTGACAATTTCGCGACTCGCCTCGCCGTCTCGGATGCCTGCGTTGCGACTGGAATCCCGCTGACCAGCGCTGCGATCGGGCGGTTCCAGGGCCAGATCGCCAACTTCGCCGGGCATTTGCCGGGTGAGGCCTGCTACCGCTGTTATGTCGGCGATGCCTTCGATGCCGAGGATTGCGACAGCTGCGCCGCCGATGGCGTGCTGGGGGCGATGGCCGGAATAGTCGGATGCTTTGCCGCGATGCAGGCGATCCGCGTGTTGCTTCAGGGCACTGCGTCACTCGGCGATCCGCAGTGGAGCCGGCTGCATCTGTTCGAGGGACTGGTGCCAAGCCTGCGAACGCTCAAGATCGCCAAGGATCCCGAATGCCGCGCCTGCGGCTCAGAAGCTGGCGCCATCGATCAGGCGGCGCGGTAAATCCTGCCATAGTGCCGCTTCGAACATCCGCAGATTGACGCCCATTCGCGTTGATTCGCCGCCAAGTGGTGTCCAGTGGGTGGTGCAGCCGCAGGTGGGGCAGTGCCAGGTGGTCAGCATGCAATCACCCTGGACATAGCCCTGCAAGTCGCCCTCGACCCGCACTGCATCCAGCACGCAATGGTGCCACAGCCCGCCGATCCGCCGGCATAGCGAGCAATTGCACTCGCCAGCATCGCTCGGGGTTTCTGCCAGGGTCAGCCGGATCGCCCCGCAATGGCAGCTTCCTTGATGCAGGCTCATCCCAATATCTCCTCTACCCAGCCTGGCACGACTTCGCTGGCCGCTCCCAGCCGCGTTTCATCGAACCAGGCCGAGCCCTGGCTGCGCTCAAGGTTAAGCTCGAGCGTCTGCGCGCCCAGCTCGCGGGCGTTACGGACCAGACCAGCGGCAGGGTAAACCGCGCCCGACGTGCCAATCGAGACGAACAGATCAGCCTCGCGCAGCGCGGCGTAGATCTCGTCCATCTGGTAGGGCATCTCGCCGAACCACACGACATCGGGGCGAAGCGTGCGGGCCTGACAGATGGGGCAGGGTGGGCGGTCTATCAAGGGCGTGGTCCAGGGTGAGCGGATATCGCAAGAGGTGCACCAGGCGTTCAAATGCTCGCCGTGCATATGTAGCACGCGTTTTGCGCCTGCACGGGTATGCAGATCATCGACATTCTGCGTCACGATCAGCAGATTTCCGCGCCATTCCGTATCGAGCCGGGCCAGCGCATGATGCGCCGGATTGGGCTGCTTCGTCTGGATTGCGGCGCGGCGCATATCGTAGAACCGCAGGACAAGTTCGGGGTCGCGCTCGAACCCCTCAGGGGTCGCGACATCCTCGACCCGGTGCTGTTCCCACAGACCACCGGCGCTCCGGAACGTATCGATCCCGCTTTCGGCACTGATTCCCGCGCCGGTCAGGATCACGATATTGCGGATATTGCTCATCCCCGCCATGAAGCACGACAGCAAGGGGACAGGCAATGGCCAGAATCGGCATTATCGGCAGCGCAGGACGGATGGGGCAAGCGCTGGTCGACGCCATCGCCGCGGCGGGCGAGATCCATGCAGGCGGCGCGGATCAGGGCGATGATGTCGCCGCGCTGGCCCGGGTCAGCGATGTGCTGGTCGATTTCTCCAGCCCCCACGCATTGGAAGCGAACCTTGATGCAGCGGTTGCTGCGGGCATTCCGATCGTGGTCGGCACCACCGGCCTTGAGGATCGCCACCACTGGCTGTGTGACAGCGCCGCTGCTGAGATCGCCGTGCTGCAAACCGGTAATACCTCGCTCGGCGTCACGCTGCTCGCCCATCTGGTGCAGGAATCGGCCAGCCGGCTGGGCGAGGACTGGGATATCGAGATCACCGAGACCCACCACCGGATGAAAGTCGATGCCCCGTCCGGCACCGCGCTGCTGCTGGGGGAAGCGGCCGCCAAGGGGCGCGGGATCACCCTGGCGGATAATACCGAGCGCGGCCGGGACGGCATCACCGGCGCGCGCAAGACGGGCGCAATCGGCTTTGCGTCCTCACGCGGCGGCAGCGTCGCAGGCGATCACACCGTGCATTTCCTCGCCGATAACGAACGCATCGCCCTGTCGCATCTGGCCGAAAACCGCAGCATCTTCGCGCGCGGCGCGGTCAAAGCGGCGCAGTGGCTGGCGGGCAAGGGAGCAGGGCGCTACACCATGGCGCAGGTGCTGGGGCTTTGAAAAAGGCTGATATTTTCGAATTCTTCCGCATCCTTGCCGAGGATAATCCCTCGCCGGAAACCGAGCTGGAGTTTGGCAATACCTACCAGCTGCTGGTTGCGGTGGTGTGCTCGGCGCAAGCGACTGATGTCGGCGTCAACAAGGCGACCCGGGCGCTGTTTCGTGAGGTTACCACCCCGGCGCAGATGGTCGCGCTCGGCGAGGAGGGCCTCAAGTCGCACATCAAGACCATCGGGCTGTTCAATTCCAAAGCCAAGAACGTCATCGCCCTGTCCGAGATTCTGGTGCGCGACCATGGCGGCGAGGTTCCGGCGGACCGCGATGTGCTGGTCACGCTGCCCGGGGTTGGCCGCAAGACTGCCAATGTGGTGATGAACTGCGCCTTCGGGGCGGAGACTTTTGCGGTAGATACCCATGTGTTCCGGGTCGGTAATCGCACGGGGCTGGCCAAAGGCAAGACGCCTGAGGCAGTGGAAAAACTGCTCGATAAACGCGTGCCGCAGCCGTTCCGGGTTGGCGCACACCACTGGCTTATCCTGCTTGGGCGCTACATCTGCAAGGCGCGCAGCCCCGAATGCTGGCGCTGCCCAGTTGCAGAACTGTGCAAATTCAAGGATAAGGCAACGCAGCAGGGGCAGACAACCAAGCGCGCGGGATCGCCCAAGTCCCGCGTCTGAGGAGACAAGCCATGATCAGGCCAATCCTGCCGTTTGCCGCGCTCGCCGTGCTCGCGCTGCCCGGATGCCAGCCATCAGCGCAATCGAGCCCCAAGCCAAGCCGCGCTCCGGCCGCCAGAGTGGTGGGCGAGGCCCAGAACTGTATTCCGCTCAACCAGATCCGCACCAGCCGGGTTCACGACGATTCGACGATCGATTTCGAGACGTCGGGCAAAAAGCTCTATCGCAATACCTTGCCCAATAGCTGCCCGGGGCTGGGGTTCGAGGAAAGCTTCATTTACGAGACTTCGCTCAGCCAGTTGTGCAACGTCGATATTATCTATGTACTCCAGCGCACCGGATCGATGCTGCAACGCGGCGCGGGCTGCGGGCTCGGCAAATTCGTGCCGATCGAGCTGGTGAAGAAATAGGCATTATTGAGTTGGATCGAGGTCGAGCCCCTTTGCGCCATGCTCTGGCGTGTGACTGGGGGCATGGGGCGGCTCGACCACCATCGGTTCGGGCAATTCGAGCATCCCTTCCCATTTGGTGATGACCGAGGTCGCCACCGCATTGCCGATCACATTGGTGGCGGTCCGGCCCATGTCGAGGAACTGGTCGATCGCAAAGACCAGCGCCACACCCTCCACCGGCAGGTCGAACATCGCCAGTGTGGCGGTGATGACCACCAGACTGGCCCGCGGGACTGCCGCAATACCCTTGGAACTGATCATCAGCGTCAGCAGGATCAGGATCTGCGTACCGATCGACAGGTCGATGCCATAGGCCTGGGCGATGAAGATCGTCGCGAAGCTCATATACATCATCGAGCCGTCGAGATTGAAGCTGTAGCCGAGCGGCAGCATGAAGCCCGAAATGCGGCGGGGTACGCCGAAGCGGTCAAGCTGCTCGAACAGTT